>JBAVMD010000742.1:0-3199 GCA_049689695.1 Chitinophagaceae bacterium
AAAATCCCTTGCCACTGATTAATTTCGCGGATTGAACCATTCTTTTTAACAAAACCTTTCGTGATGACCCGTGAGCAAGTGCTGAATGCCCTTAGTACTGTACAGGAACCCGACCTCGGAAAAGATATAGTGACCCTGAATATGGTTACAGATATCGTGATTTCCGGAGATGATATCTCTTTTACCGTTGTGCTTACTACCCCTGCATGTCCCCTTAAAGAGTTGATCCGTTCTTCGTGTGTAAATGCGATAAAAGGGGCGAATAAATCCGCCAATGTGAGCGTGAACTTCACTTCCAATACCACATCCAAGCGAAACGATACGGGCGGCATACTGCCCAACGTTCGGAACATTATTGCCGTTGTAAGCGGTAAAGGAGGTGTGGGTAAGAGTACTATATCCTCCAATCTCGCTCTTTGCCTGGCTGAAGGCGGCGCTAAAGTAGGGTTGATGGATGCCGATATTTATGGGCCAAGCGTGCCCATCATGTTCGGAGTACGGGGTGAAAGACCGAGAATGATGAATGTGGGAGAGAAAGGCATGATCGTTCCGCTGGAGCGTTTCGGCATAAAGCTCATGAGTATAGGCTTATTGATTGATGAAAAGAATGCAGTAGTGTGGCGCGGGCCAATGGCGAGCAGCGCCATCAAGCAATTCGTGACCGATGTATACTGGGGTGAACTGGACTATCTTGTAATAGATATGCCGCCCGGCACCGGCGATATTCACCTCACCCTTTTACAAACAGTTCCGGTAACCGGAGTGGTTGTGGTAACAACGCCCCAGGATGTAGCCCTGGCGGATGCTAAGAAAGCCATCGCCATGTTCGGGCAGGCGCAGATCAATGTTCCTATCATTGGACTGGTAGAAAACATGAGTTATTTCACTCCTGCCGAGTTGCCGGAGAACAAATACTATATTTTCGGAAAGGAAGGTGGCAAGAAGCTGGCGGAGGAATATGAAATTCCGTTCCTGGGACAGGTGCCTTTGGTGCAAAGCATTCGTGAGGGCGGAGACATCGGGGTTCCGATTATGGTAAGTGACGATCATATCTCCAAAAAAGCATTCGGCGAATTTGCCGGCAACGCTGTACGCAGCATTGCCATGCGCAACGCTAATATGAAGTCGGAGGAAGTGGCGGAAACGGTAGAGAGCGTATGAGTTGAAAATAGAATTTTAACCAACCAACATCGAACCTCATCCCGTTAGTTATCGGGACAAACCTCAACTATGTATAGTCTTCCCTACTTCAAAGAGCAAAACCCCGCAGTGATCATGGAGTTCATGCGGCAACATCCTTTCGCCGTATTAGCCGGCTGTGATGAGCACAACAGGCCCGTGGTTACGCAGGTGCCATTTTTGTTTGAGGAAAAGGCCGATAAATTATTCCTGCAGGGGCATATTATGCGGCAGACGGACCATCACAAGGCTTTTGAAAAAAATCCCCAGGTGCTGGCTGTGTTCAATAGTCCGCATACTTATGTAAGCGGAACCTGGTACGACGACAACAAGCAGGCATCCACATGGAACTATATTTCCGTGCATGCGCGGGGAGTGCTGAAGTTTTTAAATGGAGATGAACTGGTAGAAGTCTTGAGAAAGACCACACTGCATTTTGAAAATTACAACACGCAATCTTCTACCATATTCGATAATCTGCCGGAAGAATATACCAGTAAGCTCATGAAAGCGATCATCGCATTTGAGATAGAGGTGCAGTCGATAGAAAATGTGTTTAAGCTAAGCCAGAACAGGGATGAAAAAAGCTTTCATACCATTGTTGAAAAGCTTAAAGATCAAAATGCAGAGGGTGCATACATTGCGGAAGAAATGAAAAAAAGGACGGGAGAATTATTCAAGTAATGTGAAAATAGTAAAATGTGACAATGGCTCAATGAACAGCATTTTTCATTTTGAAGCTCTTCCACATTTTCGAATTTTCACATTTTCAAATTTGCGAATTAAAAATGAAAGATATAGTTCGGTTAGCATCCGTATTTGTTTTAATTGTAGCTTGTCACATGGCCAAAACTGCAGGCACAAGCTTTACGGAATTCGATACACAGGGGCACAGGGGTTGTCGCGGACTGATGCCCGAGAACACCATTGCTGCCATGAAAGCCGCATTGAACATGGGCGTTACCACATTGGAAATGGATGTTGTTATCACGAAAGATAAACAGGTAGTGCTTTCGCATGAACCTTTCATGAGCCATGAGATCGCCACAAAGCCTGACGGAAGTTATATAGATGAGAAAGACGAGAAGCGGTACAACATTTACCAGATGACGTATGCTGAAGTAAAAGGGTATGATGTTGGATTAAAGCCGCATCCGCGCTTCCCCCGCCAGCAGAAAATGAAGGCGGTTAAGCCATTGCTCCGCGACCTGATCGACAGTGTAGAATTATTTATGATGTCGAGCCGTCGCCCGCATCCTTTCTATAACATCGAAACAAAGTGCCTGCCGGCTTCGGATAATGTTTTTCATCCCGAGCCTGCTGAATTTGTTGAGCTGTTGATGGCCGTGATCAAAGAAAAGAACCTGCAGGAAAGAGTGATTATTCAATCTTTTGATTTTCGTACGCTGCAATATCTTCATCAACATTATCCTGCAGTTAAGACTGCTATGCTTATTGAGGATTACGATAAGCGAACGCTGGACCAGCAACTGAAAGCATTGGGATTTACCCCCACTATTTACAGTCCGGAATATTCACTGGTAAATTCAACTTTGATTGAAAGTTGTCATAAGCAAAACATCAAGGTGATACCATGGACTGTAAACGATAAACCAACCATCGACCGGTTGAAAAGCCTCGGAGTAGACGGGATCATTTCTGATTATCCTGATCTCTAACGTCAGACGCCGCGGACGGCCCATCCAACCCATCATTCGCGTTCCAGAACGGGTCCTGCATTTTTGTTTTAAGCTTATTAAAAAACCTGATAAAAAAACCGAGCATTAATATCGATAAAACAATAAGTGCATAGCAGCCAATTCTACCGATACTGGCAAGCACTGAGGTCTTGTCCAGTAAAAGACTTAATAAAAAAATGCCTAATATCATTCCTATCACGCATACGCCGTACACTTTCCGTGCGAAACGTTTTACATCGTCAAAGCTTGGTTGTGGTTCGATCATAATGTAAATTTTAAACAGGAATGGGTTGTTGGTCACTAGGTCATTGGTCATTTGG
>JBAVMD010000743.1:0-3025 GCA_049689695.1 Chitinophagaceae bacterium
GATGGGGGTCATATTCTACCCGCAATATCCTGGTTGTGTCCTGGGCGAATGAAAACACGCTGGTGCCTATGGCAGCGGTAAAAAGCACTATTTTAGGAAAGAATGATCTCATTTGTAGCAATTTAATGCATCAGACAGCGTGAAAGGCTTAAAGTTGCAGTTTGGTACAGATTCTTTTCTTCAAAACTATCTTTGGAAAGCCGCAACTTTTTTTAAACAGGGCTGTCAATTCAATTTATGCCGGATCCGCTTCCGCCTGATCATGATATTGAAGAAGCCATATTGGTAAAGCATGTGCTTGGTGGAAACCGGGATGCATTCAGGCAGCTTATCCGCAGGTATGAGCGGTTGGTTTGCAGCATTGTTTTTAAAATGATCGATGGAAAAGAAGACCGGGAAGACATCTGCCAGGAAGTATTTATAAATGTATATGATAAGCTTTCATCTTTTCGTTTTCAATCTAAATTGTCTACCTGGATCGGCAACATTGCATTCAACAAGGCCGTTAATTTTTTGAAGAAGCGAAAATATCAACTGCTTGAAGATATGTATCGTCCCATCGGCGACGACAGCGAAACACTGAAGTATGAAGAAACTGCTGAGCTGACCGACGCACTTCCCTTGCCTGATGAAAAGCTATTTAATAAAGAGAGAATAGTTTTGCTTCATAAAGCGATGAACCGCCTTACACCCGTGCAAAGAACGATCGTACAGTTGTTTCACCAGCAGGATTGTTCGCTGGACGATATAACATCTATAACAGGATTGCCGGTGAATACCGTTAAAAGCCATTTGTTCAGGGCACGCAAAACACTGAAGAGCGAAGTGCTGAAAAAATTATAAGTATGGAAAGAACTTATACCGAACAGGATATACAGGATTATGCAGCCGGAACTTTTGCCGGAGATATCCAGCTGCTGGAGGAATATATCCGTGAACACCCTTCTGTTCAAAATTTAGTACAGGAGTATAAATTGCTGTATGCTGCTATAGCGCAGGAAAGCGATGTCTTTTTGCCCGTGAACATGGCGGAACGAGTGATTGCTGCAATAGAGGATAGGGAGGTTGCAAAAGATATATTCTGGCCCAGGTTCGCGACAATTACGGCTATCCTGCTGTTTATTTCGGCCTTTATTTTCTGCTACCGTTATTTTGAGATCGATATTTCTGCCGTGGCTGTGGAGCGGGGATTGCTTATTCTTTCTGTATTGGCCTGCATTGGTTTTGTGATTGCATTTCATTTTGTAGAGATCCGGTTCAGGGAGAAGAAATTTATTGAAGCAGTTTCCTGAAAAACGGTTCTAATTCATTGGCGAGAACAGCGTGATCTTCCACGTTAGGATGGCCCGTACAGCCTTTTGCCTGCATAGGTTTAAAAAAGTGCAAGGCAACCGGTTTAGCTGAAGGATGCATTGCGTCTATTTTTGTTTTTACGGCAGAAAGACAATTTTCTAAAAGAATTCTTGCATTACCGTTGATCATCGCACTGCTTAGTAAGGCGATTTGCGCATCAGGATATTTCGTTTTCACCCCTTGCACAAACTGTACATAATTGTTCACGAAGCTGGCGCTGTCAAAAGCCAGTCTTTCTTTTTTTCCATCGCCCCGGCTGAAATCATTTGTGCCGAGGGCTATGCTTAGTACACGTGGTTTGTAGGTATTGAAGTTCCACAGTTGCGCATTTTCTTCGCGGAAATCTACTTTCTCATACACCTGTGGCATGGTTGGGCCATTGCTGTTCCAGTTCCTGTAAATGCCTATGCCGCTCACGCTGCTGAGGATGAAGTTGGCGCCCACAGCTCTTGCCACGCGCGGGCCATAGGCCATGTATGCGTTGTGCTGGTCATGATACATTCCCGTTCCGCAAGGAACTTCCGAAGGGTCTGCGGCCGCGCCGCAGGTGATGCTGTTGCCAATGAATTCGATCAACGGTGCCTCTGCAACCTGCAAGGGTTTGATGTTCTTACCGCTCACGCTTTGTACGATCACGGCACCTGTATAGGCTTCGGTTGCTTTGTATATCCATACAATGTGCTTTCCCTCTTCAGCTGCTGTGATCACCACCGGCTTTCCCTGATTTGATGAAATGCGTATACGCTTTTGATATTGGCCATCGAGCTCGTATTGCAGGTAATTATGGTCAAGCCACGAAGGAATGCTTACGGCAATGCTGCATTCCCTTCCTTCAAACATAAAACCGAAATGTGCGGCGGAGCTGATGAGCTCCAGTTCCTTGCTTTGGTTGATGATGGCCCTTCCGAAAGGCTTTAAGGCCGTTGCCGGCAGGCGAAGGGCCGGCGCCGAACCGGCCCTGGGAGAAGAGCAGCTTACAAATAGATAGAACGCGATAAGGAAGCAGGCATACCTGGATATCATTTTACGCTTTGGTTTGTATAAATGTATAGTATTAAGGATATAGCCCTGCCAAAATGTACGTTCGATTTGTATCTTACCTGTATCTTACTGGGGTGGACCGGAGAAGGGTGAGAGGTTGGAGGAATTTGACAGAATGGCGCTATGGAGCATCTACCAACTTCACTGCTTCCATTGATTAAGTTTAGGGCCAATCCCATATATTTGCACTCCGTTTTGGGAGCCGCTTGCCAGGGCTCCGGACCGGAATCCGCCTACGCTAAAGCTTCGGGCGGATGAGAAAGGGGAATTAGCTCAGCTGGCTAGAGCGCTTGCATGGCATGCAAGAGGTCGTCGGTTCGACTCCGATATTCTCCACTAAACCGGAATTATCAAATGAAAATTGATGGTTCCGGTTTTTATTTTACTTGTATCCCTTTACACAAGACTAAATTAAGGAACATGCAAAGGTAAAATTTTGCTTTTTGGCTAAGCGATGAAGTGCTTTTGTTGGTTATTATGAGTGTAAGATTTAAAAGGGTAATAAGCTGTACAAAAATTTCGTTGTAGTCGGGATGCTGGCGGCAATAATGCTTAATCCAGCAACTGCAAAAGTTTTTCTGTATCGAAAAACTCCAAATCTGGAAATAGCATAGAGAGGCCTTTCAAGTAG
>JBAVMD010000744.1:0-2171 GCA_049689695.1 Chitinophagaceae bacterium
CTTCCTTTGATTCCAATCATCACCTAACTCTATCGCCAAGCCCTCCTGCTTTACGCCAAGCATTTCCCGGAACCGTTTTATATTTCTGCCTTGATGAATCGTTTTACTCATGGGGGATAATGTTATAGGGACAAATATATATAAATCGCCCCGGTAAATTACCGGTATAAACACCTGACATACCTGTTTTTGAAATAGGTTACCGGTACGGCCTGTTGCAAATTGCCGGCAAACCTGTTTATATGCGATATAGTTCCGCAAATGTGGGTGTTAACCGCAGTAAGAGCAACAACACAAATACAAACATTCCCCGGCTTAAATATACTCCCGGCAATCATGCTGAGTTCACGCTCATCTTCCGGCTTTTCTTTGATCAATTATGCCGGTTCTCCAATAAAATGATAAAAGACTGGCCAGCCGCTGAAGACATGGTGGTAGATGTGTTTATCAGGCTGTGGACTAATAAAGGTGAATTCACTTGCACCGCTTCCATTAAAAGCTGGCTATATAAATGCACGTTCAATGACTGCATCAGGCATATCAATAAAAACAAGCGCCGTGCTAACCTGGTTGTTGACATGGTGGAATACAACAATAAAGAATCGGAGATCATAAAGCTGGAGGAGTGGTCTGCTGTGCGTTCGCTGGTTAGCAGCCTTCCTGCCAGATGCAAGAGCATCGTCAGGCTATCTTACTTCATTGGGCTGAACAACCAGCAGATCGCTTCCATTTTTCACATTTCCCATCACACCGTAAAAAATCAAAAAGCACGCGGTATCTATCTCGTTAAAGAGAGAATGAGGGGAAGAAAAAGGGGTCAACATGCAGCTTAATTATAACCAACATCATCCTTACACCCAACCCCTGCCTGACCACAACGGCAGGCTTGCTGCTATAGCAGATAAAATTATCAGCCTGGTCAATCCCAATAAATTATTCCTGGTGAATAGTATCTCCGCTTCCTGCTATTATACCGGCAGTTGTTGTGCTCAAAGCATGCAATTACCGGTTCACTACAACCTGATGGTTATAACCGGGCAGGCCACCGGCCTAAGTGAGGTGCAGGAAACCATCGAGCAAAATTGCAGGACTATAACGCCTGTAACAGCCCTGGTTTTACCACAGGTTGTTTTTGATGATCAGCTATTGAAAAACGAGTGCTTTTCAAACAGCATTCTTTTAAAGGGCAGTATACTTTATAACTCAGGCCACAGCTCTTTTGAACAATTAGCGGAACTGCCAGACATAAAAGATATTGGCAAAGAAAATTGCGAGGCTTTAAAACGCGCAAATGGCTTCCTGGCTTCTTCTGAACTTCACTTATTGCGAAACGAGCTGCCGCTTGCCGCTTTTATGCTGCACCAGGCCATAGAACAGTTCTGCTTTGGAAAAATTCTGATGTGCTCAGGCCTTAACCCCAAAACGCACAACCTCGACAAGCTGTATCGCTTGCTGCGGTTCTTCACTTTCCAGCTTGTACAGCTATTCCCCAGGGATACTGAAAGTGAAGAGAAGCTGTTTGCCCTGGTCAAAGATGCATACATCATGAGCAGGTACTCATCAAGGTATAAGGTGCAGTCCACTGAAGTAAGGGCCATCAGTAACCGGTTGAGGGCCTTACTTCAACTGTAGCATTGCATACATAGATTGATCGCCCTTCGGGTTTGTTTGCTAGCAATAGATGACTACTACAGCCTTAGGTATACCAGCCAATATGACAGCACATAAGTACACACTCGAATAGGTACCGGAATATACAGTCGACGAGATGTCGACGAGACTCCGACGAGACTCAGATTTAGGGCCATTTTGGCAGTTGTCTTATACTGAAATACGGAATATGGTTGATAAACAAGTTCAATGACCAGGCGTTGGAAATGCTCTGTATGTCTCTGGAAACTATGGGTTACATCGGATTTTCTCTCTTTCTTTTTTCTTGCACCGACTGTAGCATTCAGGAAAGTACCAATTCGACATGGTCAGATTCTATTGAACTCAGAAGTAACAAAGGCTATTATCCCGAATTAGCAACAAAAGTGCACGGGACTGAATTCTCCGGTCGCCTTCAAGAAATCACTGACTATAACGACAGCGAATCACGGCCATTCGGAGAGATCTCACTTAGGGCAGCATATTAATTAATTATTTGTTTTTAAATTGTAGCTACTATG
>JBAVMD010000745.1:0-21278 GCA_049689695.1 Chitinophagaceae bacterium
TATTAAAAGATCCGGGTTGGTAATGGCCGTTTATTTCGCGTATGCAGTTATTATTGAAAATGTGCTGGGTTTGTTTATGACGCACCGGTTGAAGTTGCACGGTGAATATTTGCCATTGAACTCATCCGATGCTTTAATACCCTTTCCTTTTCTTCAAAAGGCTACGGATACTTTCATGGAACCGCCTAATTATACCATGCTTTATATATTGGTATTGGCGTACATCGCGCTTTTTATCTTCTTTGTAATGCGCAAGTTTCAACGCAGCGATCTTTAATCGCTACTCTGCAACTGGTTCAGCGCAGCTTCAAGCGTAGGATATAAAAATTTAAATCCTGCATGACGTACTTTTTCATTGTTAACAGTAGCGCTCTTTAATACTTCGATGCTCATTTCTCCCAACGCTATTTTTAATGCAAAGGAGGGCACATAAACCGGGAGGAAAAATGTGCCGCGCATTTTTTTTGCAAGCTCCAGTATGAATGCTCTGTTGGTTAGCGTTTGATGAGCCGCAGCATTGTAAGCGCCTTTCACCTGTTCATTTTCCAATGCATATAAATAAAGGCGGCAGATATCCTGGATATGTATCCAGCTTATTACCTGCTTACCGTTTCCCAAAATAGCAGCTACGCCGGCGTATAAAGGCTTCTTGAATTCCTTAAGCGCGCCGCCTGCATTATCCAGCACAATACCCGTGCGCAATTTCACCAACCTTTTGCCAAGTGCAGTTACAGGTTCTATAGCAGCTTCCCATTGTGCACAGGTTTGCCCCAGGAAGTCCTCAGCAGCAGGATCGGTTTCAGTAAATCCCCCGCGCTTTGTGCTTTCCGGAGTATCGGGACCGTACCAGCCGATGCCTGATGCACTGATCACCGAACGAACTTTGTTTGTATTTTCCTTTAATGCTTTTACAATAAGTGCGGCCGATTGCGTACGGCTCTCAACGATCTCCTTTTTTCGTTTGGCGTTCCAGCGCTTTCCGGCCACGTTAGCGCCTGCAAGATGAATAATGTGATCGGCTCGCTGAACGGCCGAAGCATCTATCGTTTGATTTTTAATATCCCATTGAGCATAGGAAATGTTTGCAGTTTGTGGTTTATCGTTTGTGGTTGGGTCGCGGGTAAGGATAATTACATCGTGGCCTTTTTCAGTCAGCAGCTTGGAGAGTGCTGTACCAATCAGGCCTGTTCCACCGGTAATCAGTATTGTTGCCATAATATTGAAGATAATTAATTGAATGCATTTATTCCCTGATGGTTACCTTGTTCAGGGCTGGCAGGGTAACAAAGAAGCAGAAAACTGATTTATAGTAAATCATCTCACATTTTAAATCGTTTTTTATGAGACCATTCCCCATACTTGTAACAGCCTTTCTTGCTTTTTGTTTGGCTTCTTCATCTTTTGCGCAAACAACATTTTCATACAGAAATGTAACCGACAACCGCAAACAACCTGTACAACGATACAGGAACTGCATTATTACAACGCTGGGCTTCCACATCAATGACGGGAAATTTGACCGTGCAGTAAATGATCAGCTCGGGGTAATAGGAAATGATTTTGACGGATCAATGGAAATAGGAATGGCGCCTGCAGAGGGAGCACTATATAAAAATATATGGTTCCCGATAGATGGTTATAAACGCAGTTTTATTGGCAAGCATACTGCCATCTTCAGCATGGATCTGAATGATGGAGATGCTTCTGACGACGACTGGAACGTGAGGCTGGAAACTTCCCTATCTAACCCACTCATAGCTGCGAACGAACAAAAGCTTACAAATGAAAACGACCGGAAATATCCTATAAATATTATCAATGGGGAAATTGATATCAAGCAGGTGAACAAAGATCACCTGATGGAATATGAAAATTATTCACCGAAGGTTTTTATAGATCATATCGGCATGTATGGTCCGTGGGTAAGCGATCATGGCTGGCGAAGCGGTTGGATAAGCTCTGTAGTAGGGTCGCACGGCACATACATCGAGATACATCCGATGGAACAATTATGGTGGACTGAAAAACAGGGCAACAACCGCATCTATCACTTGAATATGGCCAATGATAATTCGGGACGTTACAATGAGCGTTCGGATTTCGACACTGATACGAGGCTTGTTACGGTATGGCACACCAACCCAATGAAACACACGTATTATATTCCTTTTGCAATTCCATTAAGAGGTGAGACCGTAAAGTATTCATTTGCCCGGCTATCGGAAAATAATATTACCGCCAGGTATTCTGACGGTATCGATCACAGGTTGACCTATAAAGGGCGCACCATACTCACTATTAAAGAACCACCAAACGACATTATCAAAATAGATTTCATTAACACGGGTATCGACCCCGAAGCATTCCTGAGAAATGAGAGAGATACGATCATCAAAGGGTTTATCAAAATTGAAACCAGCCTGGGCAAAACAGGCAGTGATTATGCAGGAAATCTTTTTTTAAGATTGACAGAAGAGAACCCGAACCTTGTGCTGAGCGAGCAACGCAGGTTCAGGGTTACACTTGAGAATATTACATGTATTTCAGTGGATGATGGCGATAGCCAGGAAGATATCATGGGATTCATTGGAGTAAGAGCAGAATCCACTGTATTTTTCCCGTCGCAGGCCAATCATTTGCCAGATAATTCACCCTCACCGCTTCTTTGGGCAAAGCTCGATGGACAAGCGCAAAAAATAAAGAAAGATGAATCCATAGTGATCAATAAATCATTTTTATATACCCTGCCCGGGGGCTCAATTATTACTTTGTTTGCAGATCTCGACGAAGACGACGGGAACGCAGATAAGAATAAAACAATGCTCGACGATGCACATTGGTATGCCGTTGACGATGCTGACGACAAGCTTGAAAAGTTTGGTAAAATGGAAGAGCGGGTCATTCCAACAAATGATCTGAGGAGAGGGCAAAGCACCACAAAAGATTTCAAATTCGGTTCGGGCGGCACTGAGGTGAGATTCTCCGTAAAAGTTGAAGCACTATGAGTTCTGATTTGAAAGACCTTGCTTTTTTACCTTCCTGTTTTATGTAATAGCTGAATGCTGCTAACCGATTAATAATCGGATAATTTTTTTTATTTTCAAACGAACGCATTAAGTGTACTAATTGAGGATCTAAGCGCGTAAGTTTATGCAATTATTATTGCTATGCTTACAAAATCTTTCTATGACCTGGATTATATCATCGAGCTTAACGAGAAAAGGCTTGAACAGTATACCGCTGCATATCAGAAAGTTTTAGAGCGATTAACCAATATCATTCTTATCTACTCTGCGATAGCTATTTTTCTGGTGCCGGTTATTCAGGATATTTTCTTTTCCGAGAACAGCTATTGGTTTCTATACGTAAGCTTTAGCAGTTTTGTAATAATATTTTTCACTTCAGTTATCTATACAATACGTTTAATGATCCCGGCTAAAGTTGCACACCTTGAAATGCCAAAAATATATTACGATAAGTATCGGGGTTTCTATGAAAAAAATCTTAAAGAGAAAAATAAAATCGCGGACCTGCTGAACTCATCTTATATACACGAGCTTGAAACAGCTCTACAAATTAATGATGAAGTGTTCCATAGAAAAAACGCGTTTTATTACAATGCATTGATATATGCACTTTTTTCCGCTATTCCTTACCTTGTATGTTTAGGATTTCATATTTTTAAGCGTGAAGACAAAATTCATCAGGTAAAGATAGTTGAGCCCCAAATAAATTACCACTTTTTAAAAAATGATTCAATGAAAGACAATAAAAACAAAAAGCCCAATACTCCAGTTTCAGACTTGCCTGGTGTAGATTCGAGTAAAGTAATTCCTTCTTATCCAAGATTAATCAAGGAAAATTCATACAAGCCCTCAAACAAGAAAAAATAGCCATCTGCTTTATCAATAAAAAAAATCCTTCTGATAACTCAGAAGGATTTTTTTGCCTTACCGCATAATTTTAAAACCAGTTAGTCAGGCTTCTTCCCATCCAGGAAAGTGTTCAGCGTGCTGATGCTCGTATTGTTATTCGCATCGGTTTTAACCTCATAGCTGCTGTAAAAATCCTGCGCAGGAGATATGGTGTTATAGAGTTCTAAATTGCGGCGAATGTATGCCGGCACAGTCTCAAACTCGTTATTGGGGTCTGCAGCATTGATGTTGAACGACAGATTACGTAATTTCTGTATCCTCTCTGCTGCTCGGCGCTTTTGTTCTTCCACTTCGTCCTGCACTGCAGGCTCCTCAGTGGAAATAATGCCTTCCAATGGGTTTAGAGTTTGATAGGCCAAAGGCTCACTCGCCGCTGGAATGTCATCTTTTAGTACGAGTTGCATATCAAAAGAAGGTTCTTCTTCTTTCGTGGATTCCGTCGCTCCCGTAGTAAAGACCGGCTCTTTCACAGGTATGTGTTCAGGGTTGGATTGTTGAGACTTAGGCTCCGCATAGATATTAGATGGCTTGGCCAAGTATCCTCCACTTACTGCAGATAAGGGAGAATTTTTTTCTGCCGACGGCTGCTGATTCACCGCAGGCTCAATATTTTTTTCGGGAAATTTGGTTTCGGAGACGGGCGAATTTATCAACTCAAACCGCTCCGGTTCTTCTTTTTTATCCACAGTAATATTACGAGGTTCTTCGCTCGTAAAAAATACAATCTGTTTTCGTGTTTCTTCTATCTCTGTCATTGTCGGGGCAAGCTCAGCAGATAAAACAGGCTCTTCTATAACAGGCTTTTTTTCTTCCTTTTTTTCCTCAAGCTGAACAGCATGCTGATTGTATAATTTCTTCTCTTCGCCCGTTAAGCCCAACGTCATAACCACTTTTTCTTCCTTTTTTTGCTCGGGCTTTTTCTCTTCGGGTTTAGTAAATGGATCTCTGTGCTCAAACCCTGTTGCAATAAGTGTGATGCCGATGTTTGCGCCCAATGAATTATCATAGCCCAATCCAAGTATCACATCAGAATGCTCTCCCGCATGGCTCAGCAGATAATTCTGTATGATATCTACTTCATCCATCGTAAACTCATGATCACCTTCGGATGAATTGATATTGATAAGTATCCATTTAGCTCCGCGTATATCATTATCATTCAGCAACGGTGAATTTAATGCTTCCTCTATCGCCTTCTGCGCACGGTTTTCACCAGAAACAGATGCGCTTCCGAGGATAGCAACACCACCATTCCGCATCACGGTGCAAACATCCGCAAAGTCAACATTTATCTGTCCTGTGCTGTTGATCACATCCGTAATACACTTTGCAGCGGTTGCGAGTACGTTATCAGCTTTTGCGAAAGCTTCCTTCATTTTCAGGTTACCGTATTGGTGACGCAGTTTATCATTACTGATCACCAGCAGCGTATCAACATACTGCTTGAGCGTTTTGATCCCCTCTTCTGCCTGCAGTTGCCTTTTCTTTCCCTCGTAGCCGAAAGGCGTGGTCACAATGCCCACGGTAAGTATGCCCAGGTCCTTGCAGATCTTTGCAAGAATAGGCGCACCGCCCGTGCCCGTTCCACCGCCCATACCCGCGGTAATGAATACCATCTTGGTATTCACTTCCAGTATGCGGCGGATCTCCTCGAGAGATTCTTCCGTAGCCTGCCGCCCGATATCAGGATTTGCTCCTGCTCCAAGGCCCTGCGTAAGATGCGGCCCCAACTGTATCTTGTTAGGCACTTTGCTTAAGGCAATGGCCTGCGCATCTGTATTGCAGATGATAAAATTCACGCCCTCGATATCCAGGCTATACATGTAGTTAACTGCATTACTGCCGCCACCACCAACACCAACCACCTTGATAATGGAAGATTTTTCTTTCGGTAGATCAAAATGAATCATAGCGTAAGCGTTTAAGTCGCTGTTAATTGAATGGGTTATAAAAAATTAGCTAATTGGTTGATTAGCTAATTAGCTGATTAAAATGCCTTGTCTTCTTCTTCTTTAAAAAGATCAATAAGATTGTCTTTGAATTTGCCCCAGAAACTGCCGATGCCCAGGCGCTTTTTACGTTGTGAAACATTCACATCCTGTGCTTCAACAACCTCTTCTTCCACTTCTTCTTTCTGCAATATTTTAGGGATCTGCATCTGAGCATACCTGATCTCAAATTGCTTGCGGTCGTGCTCGTAGTCATCAAATCCTTTAAGAATAAGACCAATACAGGTTGAATAAACAGGCTTCGCCAGCTCATCGATATGCCCCGCAGCCAGATGTTCGTTCGGATAACCGATCCTTGCATTAAGTCCCGTTACATACTCCGTCAATTGTATCAGGTGCTTTAACTGTGATCCTCCACCCGTTAGCACGATGCCGCCATTGAGCATTTTGTTATCCAATCCCACCTGCTTCAGGTGATAGGTAACAAAATCCAGTATCTCGCTCATCCTTGCCTGGATGATGTTAGACAGATTTTTTACACTGATCTCTTTTGCAGGCATGCCACGCAAACCAGGAATAGTGATCCATGCGTTGCTCTTGGTCTCGTTTGCCAATGCAGAACCAAACTGCACTTTCATTTGCTCTGCCTGTGTTTTTAAAACACCCAGGCCGGTTTTAATATCGTTGGTGATGTTCTCACCACCAAACGGAATTACCGCTGTATGTTTCAATATGCCTTCGTAAAAAACTGCCAGATCAGTGGTACCGCCTCCAATGTCAACAATAGCCACACCAGCTTCAAGATCTTCATTGCCCATAACAGCAGAGGCGGAAGCCAACGGTTGTAACACAAGGTCTTTAGTATGCAGCCCGCTTTTTTCTACTGCGCGATTGATGTTGCGAATGGCGTTCTTATCACCGGTAATGATGTGAAAATTAGCGCCCACTTTCACGCCGCCATACCCGATGGGATTAGGAATGTTCTGAAAATTATCTACAGTAAATTCCTGCGGGATCACATCTATGATCTGATCGCCGGCGGGGATGTAAGTTTTAAACTGGTCAGCTATCAGCTGGTCTATTTCACGTTGCGTGATCTCATCATTCGTTTCCTGCCGCACAATATCGCCACGCGTTTGCAAACTTTTGATGTGATGGCCCGCAATGCCAACATACACTTCGCTGATCTCCAGGTTAGGGTTGGATGCGTAACAATTCTCCAGCGCCATCTTAATGGCCTTGATGGTTTCATCGATGTTGAGCACCTGGCCATGCTTTACGCCATTGGAGTTGGCGCGGCCAAAGCCAAGTATCTCCAGCTTGCCGTATTCGTTTTTACGGCCCGCTATGGCGGCAATTTTTGTAGTACCTATGTCGAGTCCTACGATGATGGGTTGTTCGTTATTCATATCGCTGAGTTGTGGTGTTTTTTAGTTTACTGGTTTATCGGTCTATTGGTTTACTGGGCTGTTGTGTATTGGTCTTGTGCCTTGCACCCTGTTCCTTGTGCCTTCACTTGTGTCACCCGGAACAAGATCATAATTCCTCAATTGCTGTTCAGACATATTGCTTGTTTCCAGCGGCCTCACATTGCCTGCACGCAACGTATCAGGTTGCATACGTTGCGCGGCAAATATCAGTTGCTGTATCTTCTTTACCGCCAGCAAGGAGTCGTATTTCGACACACGCGCTTCACTCCTTTTGCCAATTACCTGGCGTGCAAACTGAACATTTACTTTTTCATACGCATTCATTCCAGACTTGCTCATTACCTGCTTATAAAACACGAACAGCCGGTTGAACTTACCTTCTACATCATTTCCATCCCCAAACTCAATGAGGTGATTGCCTACGGTTGGCACCATCTCAAGATTGCGCTGAGGCGTAATGTCTGTCTGCGCTATCTGTGCAGACCAGAAAACATTTTTAGAAATGAATTCACTCACATTCTCTACCTGCTTCAACAACAATCTATCTGCCTTGCTCAATTTTTTTCCATCAGAAGGAAAGCCTGTGAACACCGGCAACCGCACTGCTATTTTTTCTGTAAGTGGCAATCTTTCACAAGCACTGTCTATATAAAAACTATTACCCGCCACCGTAAATATTCTCGCAACCGGTTCTCTTTCGGTTACCTTGATCTTCAATATGCTGTTGTTATCAATAAAAATTTCCACGTCGCGTATCCATGCATGCTGTCTAAGCCTGGTTTCCATGGCACGCAGGTCAAGCGAAGCAACAGGAACGCCTGTAATAGCAGTGTTTGCAGTGAGCAGCCCGATAATATCAGCCTTGTCAAGAAACAATTGTTCATTTGCGCCATGAATTCTCACTTCATAACCTTTGCACACTGCTTCGTTCTTGGTGCTGGCAGCCGCTACCAGCAAAGCCACCAGTCCAACGCCTGCAAGGCACCAGAAGGTGAGTACCAGTATCTTTCCTATTTGTTTTTTCCAGTTCATATTTCCTGAGAACCCGCCCAACGGCTTCGGTCACCGTCAGACGGGTACAAGGTGTGCAGGTGAATAAGTCCCGCCCACAATATCAATTAAGTTGTTGTCAAGATCTTTTTCAACGGCTGCACCAGCGTATCGATGTCGCCAGCACCAGCTGTTATAAACAACTCCAGCTCATGTGTCTTCATCCAGCTCAGCAATTCATCTTTATTCATGAGGTGTTTGTTGTCGCTATACATTCTATCAAGTATCATATTGCTGCTCACGCCTTCAATGGGCAATTCCCTCGCGGGATAAATGGGCAGCAGGATCACTTCATCCGCCAGGTCCAGCACCTTTGCAAATTCCTGTGCAAAGTCTTTTGTACGGGTATACAAATGTGGCTGAAAAACCACTGTACACCGCATGCCACTGAACAGAGCTTTTGCACCTGTTATCAACGCTTTTAACTCTTCCGGGTGGTGAGCGTAATCATCTACAAATACCAGGTCTTTTGTTTTGATCACGTATTCAAACCTTCTCTTTACTCCTTTAAAGTCTGCTACGGCCGCTTTGATCTTTGCCGGTTCGATGTTCAGTTGTCTTGCAACCGCAATGGCTGCAATGCTGTTCTCTACGTTGTGCATGCCGCCCATGTTCAGCTTTACATCGTCCAGCATAAAGTCTTCCATCATCACATCATACCCATAGCTTCCCTGCTGCAACTTTATGTTCGATCCATGTATATCGGCGCTATCGTTTTGCACGCTGTATGTTTTATGAACATCCGCTTTCAGCTCGCTGCCCCGCTTCAAGCCGAATTTGCTCAGCAGCAATCCTTCTTCTTTCACCTTGCCGGAAAATTCAATGAAAGCATCTTCCATTGCTTTTTCTGTGCCGTATATGTCCAGGTGATCTGCATCCATGGCGGTAATAATGGCAATGTCAGGGCTCAGTTTCAAAAAACTTCTGTCGTATTCATCTGCCTCCACTACACAAACATTGCGCGGATCGCTCCAGAAATTGGTATCATAGTTTACTGAGATTCCTCCGAGAAACGCATTGCATCCATACCCGCTATGCCGCAAAATGTGCGCGATCATAGTAGAAACAGTTGTTTTGCCATGCGTGCCAGCCACGCAGATATTAAAAGAGCTGTTGGTGATAGCGCCTAGCACCTCGCTACGCTTGAGCAAGGGATAATTGTTGTCCCTGTAATAAACAAGCTCCGCATGTTCTGCAGGAATGGCTGGAGTATACACAACCAGTCCCGCATCTTTAGGGGCCTTGCTTAAATCTTCTTCGTAATGCACCGGTATTCCCTCGTCTGTAAGTTGTTTTGTAAGCGGTGTTTCCGTGCGATCATATCCGCTCACAGATTTGCCTTGTGCTTTAAAATATCTTGCCAGGGCGCTCATACCAATGCCGCCGATACCGATGAAATAAATTTTTTGTATGTTGTTTAAATCGATCAAATTATTTATTACTGATTATTTATTATTCTTATGATCTCCGATGCAATTCTTTCATCTGCATCGGTAATGGCCAGTTTGCTTATGTTCGATCTTAGTTCCTGTTGTTTTGATTCATCTTTTGCGAGGCTGATGGCAGCCTGCACAAGCTTTTCTTTCGCTTCACTGTCTTTTATCAAAATGCCCGCCTGTTGCTTCTCCAGGTTTTGCGCGTTCACCGTTTGATGATCTTCCGCGGCAAAAGGATATGGAACAAATACCACCGGCTTTTTCACTACGCACAGTTCAGCAATTGCCATGGCACCGGCTCTCGATATCACAACATCCGCGGCCGCGTAAGCCTTTTCCATTTCTGTGATGAAAGCGCTGGTCCAGATGCCCGACTTGCCCTTCGACACTTCTGCTGCTCTTGTTGCGTAAGGCTTGCCTGTTTGCCATACCAGTTGAACTCCGTTTGCAGCAAAAGCATCTATCTGTGCATCGATGGCTTCGTTGATGCCTTTTGCACCAAGGCTTCCACCTGTTGCCAGGATGATCTTTTTGCCCGCATCCAATCCAAAGAACTGCACACCTTCTTCCCTGCTCACGCTGCTCTTTACAATTGAAGAGCGCACCGGGTTACCCGTAACAATGATCTTATCAGCGGGAAAAAACTTCTCCATTCCTTCTGTTGCCACAAATACCCTGGTTGCTTTTTTTCCCAGCAATACGTTTGACTTACCCGCAAACGAATTGGATTCGTGAATGAAGCTGGGAATGTTTTTTACCTGTGCATACTTCAACACCGGAAAGCTTGAATAACCACCCACACCCACCACGGCATCCGGCTTAAACGCATTCACAATGCCGCGCACCTGGAAAAAACTTTTTACCAGTTTAAAAGGCAATGAAATATTTTTTATCAAAGAGCTGCGATTGAAACCTGCGATGTCCAATCCTTTTATATCATATCCTGCCTGCGGTATCTTTTCCATTTCCATCTTTCCTTTCGCACCCACGAATAATATTTCGATGGCTGGATCTATTCTCTTCAGTGCATTGGCGATGGCTATCGCCGGAAATATGTGCCCTCCTGTTCCGCCACCCGCTATTATGATCTTCTTGTTGCTCATTTATTGGTTTTAGTCATTTGGTCATTGGTCATTAAGTCATTTTGAATGACAAATGACCTACTGACCTATTGACCTATTGACTTACCGGCTCCTTCACGCCCTCCTTCTGCTCCACATTCCTTGCTACGCTCAATATGATACCGATTGATACACAAGTGAACAGAAATGAGCTTCCGCCCATGCTCACAAGGGGCAGCGTTACACCTGTTACAGGAAACAGGTTTACATTCACCGCCATGTTGGTAAGCGCCTGTATCACCAGCGTAAAGCTCAGTCCCAATGCCAGGAATGCGCCAAACGCATACGGACACCTCCTGAATATCCTGATGCTCCTGAACAAAAACAATATATATATCAGCAGCACGCCTGCGCCGCCTATCAATCCATATTCTTCTATGATGATGGCATAGATGAAATCAGAGTAAGGGTGCGGCAAAAAGTTTCTCGATTCACTATTACCCGGACCTGCGCCAAACCATCCGCCTTTTGCTATCGCGATCTTGGCCTGGTTGACCTGGTAATTATCATCCTTGTCCATGTCTTTGGATGCAAACATGAAATTCTGCACACGCTTGATCCAGGTGGGCACACGCGATACCTGTAATATCGACGGCAACTCTTTGCATTTTTGCTCCTGCTTATCGTAATAAGCAGTGGCGATTGTTACAAGTATCAGAACCGGCAACAATGCAATGCCGATGGTCACCAGCAAATATTTTCCTCTTATTCTTCCAATGAACATCAGCATGAGGCAACTTGCGCCAAGAAGCAATGCAGTTGAAAGGTTGGCCGGAGCAATCAGCAGGCAAATGATGCCTACCGGAATGATCACGGGAAGAAAACCCTTTTTAAGATCGTTCACCAGCATTTGTCTTTTACTAAGCTGCCTGCTTACATACATGAACAAGGCCAGCTTGGCAAGGTCTGATGTCTGGAATGTAAGATTGATCACCGGCACGCTTATCCACCTGCTTCCTTTATTAAGCGTTACTCCATAAAATAAAGTGTACAGCAATAATGGAATAGATAGCAGGAACAAGATCACTGCCAGCCGGGAATAAAAAGTATAATTCACGCGGTGCATGAAATAAATAACCGTTATGCCCAGCGCAATGAACACCATTTGCTTGAACAGGTACACCTCGGTATTACCGCGGTTCATTTTATACGCCAGCAACCCGGTGGAGCTGTACACTGCCAGCAAAGAAACCAGGCCTAAGATCACAACGATGGCCCAGATGACCTTGTCACCCCTGGCGCGTTCGCTGAGATTTTTTAAAGATGGTTGCTCTATGGTTACAAAATCGTTCATTGCTATTTTGTAGAACGTAAGTGGTGAGTGGTGAGTTGCTACTCACAATTCACCACTCACAACTCACAATTCCCTTACCGCTTGCTTAAATTGTTGTCCTCTGTCTTCATAGTTCTTGAACAGGTCGAAACTTGCACAGGCCGGGCTCAGTAATACTACATCGCCTTTGTTGGCAAGATGAAATGATGCGTGTACCGCTTCTTTTGCGCTGGTTGTGTTTACAATCACCGGTACATCATTCATAAATGCCTCGTGAATCTTGCGATTGTCTACACCAAGGCATACAATAGCTTTTACTTTTTCTTTCACCAGGTCGCGGATCAATGAATAATCATTGCCCTTATCTACTCCCCCAAGTATAAGCACCGTGGGCTTTTCCATGCTCTCTAACGCATACCATGTGCTGTTTACATTTGTAGCCTTGCTGTCGTTGATGAACTCAACCCCGCGTACCGGCAAAACCGGTTCCATCCTGTGCTCCAGGCTTTCGAAGCTCTGGATGGCATCGCGTATCTTATCTTTTCTCAGCAATATCACTGCTGCCGCCAAACCCGCCGCCATAGTGTTGTATTGATTGTGTTTTCCCTTTAATGCAAAATCATAGATGCTCATCTGCATTTTCTCATCGCCCGTCGTTATGGTCATTTGCCCGTTTTGTATGTACGCTCCTTTATTCAGTTCATGTCTCATAGTGAATGGTAATAGGTTAGTTTGGGTTAAATACTGGTTGATGTTTTCTATGGTCACCGGATCATCCTCGCAATAAATAAAATGGTCTCCTTCTTTTTGATTCATCATTACACGAAACTTGCTGCGGATGTAATTCTCAAACTTGTAATCGTACCTGTCTAAATGATCTTCTGTTATGTTCGTAAGTATTGCTATTTCCGGCCTGAATTCGTGAATATCATCCAGCTGAAAACTGCTGATCTCCGCCACATACCAGGGTTTTGGATTTTCCGCTACCTGCCACGCAAAAGAGTAACCGATGTTGCCTACCAACGCACAATCAAGCCCTGCATGTTTGCAGATGTGATAGGTTAGCGCTGTTGTAGTGGTCTTTCCATTGCTGCCGGTAATAGCGATGATCCTGCTGTTTTCTTTGTGCCTGTAAGCGAGCTCTATCTCGCTGATGATGGGTATGCCTTTGGACCTGATCTTTTTCACCATGTCTGATTTCTCAGGAATGCCCGGGCTTTTCATCACCTCATCTGCCTGCAGGATCTTTTCTTCGTTGTGGCTGCCTTCTTCAAATTCAATTCCTCTTTGCTGCAGTTCGTTCCTGTAATGATCCTTCAAAGAACTTCCGTCGGATAAGAATACTTCATATCCTTTCGCCTGCCCTAGTATGGCAGCGCCTACTCCGCTTTCACCTCCTCCCAGTATGACTAACCTGTTCAATTCACTCAATTGAAAATGTTATACAAACAGTTTTGTACAAGGTTGGATCCTATAATAAAATACGGATTGAAAGGTTCTTCAAAAGCATGAACATTAACTGCACCACAATTACTTCAGGGCCGGTTTTTCTGAATTGGAGATTACTGTTGGTTTTTCAGTAATAAGTTTCTTTCCTCCCCCGGATGGCGGGAGGAAACAGATTAACGTATCTTAAGGGTAACGATTGAAAACACTACACACAAAATGGTCACGATCCAAAACCTCGTCACGATCTTACTTTCATGATAGCCCAGCTTCTGGTAATGATGATGCAACGGGCTCATTAAAAAGATCCTTCTTCCTTCACCGTATTTCTTTTTTGTGTATTTAAAATAACTAACCTGCAATACCACGCTCAGGCTCTCTACCAGGAACACACCGCAGAATATGGGTATCAGCAACTCTTTGCGCACAATGATGGCCAGTGATGCGATCATTCCACCCAATGCAAGACTCCCTGTATCTCCCATGAATACCTGCGCGGGGTATGAGTTATACCATAAAAATCCTACGCAGGCGCCCACCATGGCGCCAATGAAAATCGAGAGCTCCGCAAGGTTGGGTATATACATGATGTTGAGGTAGTCCGCCAGGCGGAGGTTGCCGCTTGCGTACGCAAACACGCCAAGACAAACCCCGATGATGGCTGATACTCCCGTTGCCAGGCCATCCAATCCATCAGTAATATTTGCACCATTTGAAACTGCGGTGATGATGAAAATCACGATCAGCATGTACAATACCCACGTAAGCCCGCGCACTGCTGCCGGTAATAATTTAGAATAATTGAACTCGTGTGTTTTTACAAATGGAATGGTGGAGATCGGTTCTTTAGCTTCTACAAAAATTCTTTCTCTATCATTCCAGGGCACTCTTTTCATATTCACAGTATCGGCAGGCAGACCAGCGCCTGAGTATTCACGGTAAGCTTTTGCATTCGGACTGAATAATATAACGGCAGATACCACAATGCCCAGCACAACCTGTCCTAACACTTTGAACCATCCCGCCAATCCATCTTTATCTCCCTTCTTGTAGGGTATTCCCTGCTCCTGCGCAAGGCGCTTTGCGCGCAGCTTCAGGTAATCGTCAATAAAACCAACAATGCCCAGCCAGATGGTGCTGAATATCATCAGCCTGATGTAGACTTTATTAAGATCTGCCAGCAATAAAGTAGGAATAAGAATGGCCAGCAGTATAACGAGACCGCCCATGGTAGGCGTACCTTTTTTCTGTTGCTCACCGGCAAGTCCCAGGTCACGCACACTTTCACCCACCTGTTTTTTGCGCAGATAATTGATGAGCCTCTTTCCAAAAACTGTTGTGATAATCAGCGACAACAACACAGCCAGCAACATCCTGAACGTGATGAACAGGAACAATGCCCCGCCCGGCACTTTCATATCATTGGCACGCAACCAATCGAATAAATGGTATAGCATGTTTGTTTGTTGTCTGGATGGTTTGTAAACTTACTTCTCTAACAGCTCGAACATTTCTTCTAAAACTTCTTTATCGTCAAAATGATTTCTTACTCCTTTTATTTCCTGGTATTTCTCATGACCTTTGCCTGCTACCAGCACTATGTCTTCACTATTGGCCATGCTCACTGCCGTTTTAATGGCCTCTCTCCTGTCTGGTATCGCTATGTATTTTCTTTTAGCCGCGGTATTAAGTCCCTCTTCCATATCGCGGATGATCTGCTGAGGGTCTTCGCTGCGCGGATTGTCAGAAGTGAAGATCACGCGGTCGCTGTGTTCACAACTCACTTCTCCCATCACAGGTCTTTTGGTTTTATCCCTGTCGCCTCCGCAACCCACTACCGTGATCACCTGCTCATGTCCTTTGCGCAGATTTTTAATCGTTTGCAACACATTCAGCAATGCATCCGGCGTGTGTGCATAATCCACGATGCCGATGATTTTTTGCTTTGGCGAAACGATGTATTCAAATCTTCCTTCTGCGCCCGTGAGCACACTCATGCATCTCAAAACCTCATCTTTTTCTTCTCCAAGACAAACAGCCGCGCCATAAACTGCCAGCAGGTTGTATGCATTGAACTCTCCTATCAGCCTGAAATGAACTTCCTGGTCGTTGATAGTCATTACCAATCCTGTCAGGCTATTCTCAAGTATCTTTCCCTTGAATTCAGCCATCGTGCGAAGGCTGTATAAATATTTTCGTGCGCTTGTATTCTGAAGCATTACCAATCCGCGCTTGTCATCAGCATTTGAAATGGCAAAAGCCTCAGAAGGGAGCCTGTCAAAGAATAATTTTTTTACACGGATGTATTCATCAAACGTTTTATGATAATCCAGGTGATCGTGCGTGATGTTGCTGAAAATGCCGCCTTCATATCTCAATCCTGTAATGCGGTGCTGATGAATAGCATGCGAGCTGCTTTCCATGAACACGTGCGTGCAGCCGGCTTCAAGCATCTGCTTAAGCAAAGCATTCAGGCTGATGGCATCCGGCGTTGTATGCGTTGCCGGTATTATTTCATCACCAATCTGGTTCTGCACAGTGCTGATCAACCCGCAGGTATAACCCAAAGCATTGAACAGCCTGAACAATAAGGTTGCAATGGTTGTTTTTCCATTTGTGCCTGTTACACCTACCAGTTTCAGCTTCTCTGAAGGATGACCGTAAAAGTTATGCGCCATCAAAGCTGCAGCAACAGTAGTGCTCTCTACTTCCACGTACGTAACCTGTTCATTCAGTTCAACCGGAAGGCTTTCACAAATCACAACTGTAGCACCTGCATCCACTACCTGTTGAATGAATTGATGACCATCTACCACAGCGCCTTTGATCGCAATAAATGCTGAGCCCTTGCCTGCTTTGCGCGAATCAATCTGCAGGCTGTTGACATCCACATCAAGATTACCCTTCACGCTCCTGATAGGCACCTTATATAATATGTCCTGGAGGATCGGCATCAGTTCAATTCAATTGTTATCGATTGATTTTTTGAATAAGCAAGGCCCGGTTGAAGCGATTGATTTTTCACTCTTCCTTTGCCTTTTACCATTACCCTTACATTCATATTTTCCAGCAGGTAAAGGGCATCTTTCAATCCCATTCCTTTCAGGTCCGGCATCACCTGCTTTGTCACCGGTTGTTTGCTGATCACCGGTTTATAATCATACATATATACCCTGCTCCATTCATTGCTTCCTGCTGAATCATGATATTTAAACTGCAGGGTATTGAATACTTCCTTCACGGCCGGTGTATACCCGGCATAGTAATAAGTACTGCTGTCCGGACGGGCTGTATAGTTGCGCAAAGGCGATGTTTCATTCTTATCCGCACTTACTGCCATGAGCTTATCAGCTACTTCTTTGAATACAGGGCCTGCTACTGCAGCACCGTAATATTTTTTTGCAAATGGCTTATTTTTTATCACCACAATACAGGAGTACTGCGGATTATCAGCCGGAAAATATCCTGCAAAAGATGATTGGTAGATGTGATCTGCATAGCCGCGATTGCCGTTCGCTACGAGCGCGGTACCTGTTTTTCCTGCTATAGTGTAATCAGGCGACTGCAATGTTTTTCCTGTTCCTTCAAGAACTACGCCTTCAAGACAAGCTTTCAATTGTTTCAAAGTGCTTTCGCTGCAGATCTCTTCAACCATTACTTCCGGTTGCTTTTTTTGCACTGTTACACCATCCTGGTGAATTTCATTTACGAGGTAAGGCCGCATCATTGCGCCGTTGTTAGCAACTGCATTGTACAGCATCAGCGTTTGCAACGGACTAACCAGCACCTCGTACCCAAAGGCCATCCATGGAAGTGTGGTAGCGCTCCATGTACGGGATGCCGGTGTTTTAATAATGGGCCTTGTTTCGCCCAGCAGGTCGATACCGGTAGGCTGATCGAGCCTGAGTTTTTTCAGATGTCCGATGAACTGTTCAGGTTTCTTTGTGTAGTAAGCACAGGCCAGCTTTGCCATACCAACATTGGAGCTGTGTTCAAATGCCTCCTTGATGGTAACATTGTTCAATCCATGGCGTTCGCTATCGTAAACAGTGCGCCTATATATTTTCCATGTTCCTCCTTCGAGGTCAACATGATTGTCGAGGGTAACGTGTTTATCTTCCAGCAGCGCTATCATAGTTGCCAGCTTAAAAGTGGAGCCTGGCTCAGAAGCGCGAATAGCATAATTGAGGTCTTCCCAATAATCACCATCTGGCAGCTTGCCCAGGTTGGCGATGGCTTTGATCTTCCCGGTCTTAACTTCCATCACTATGCAGGTGCCATGGGCTGCCTGATTTTCCAGCATCACTTTGCGCAAAGCATTTTCTGCGATGTCCTGTATGTTTACATCAATGGTGGTGATGATGTCTTTCCCGTTCTTCGGTTCTATTTCATAACCTTCAACAGGAATATAAGCGCCTGCCCCAACAAAGCGTACGAGCTTTTTACCGGTTTCACCTTTCAGCAGTGAGTCGTATGTTCTTTCAAGCCCAACATTTTGTGCGTTCTCACGTGCAAGCCCGATGGTACGGTTCGCCAGCAACCCGAATGGATTCAATCTTTTGCTTTTTACTTCTGCGATGAAGCCGCTTTTATTTCTTCCCTGGCGCACCAGCGGAAAGCTGCGAAGTACTTTATATTGTTCGAATGAAAGGTTTTTCTTCAGCAGGTAATACCTGTCTTTTATACGATAACCTCTCTGCAATTCTTTTTTATATTCTTTCGATGATTTGTCTTTAAAGAATGCTGCGAGCACAATCGATAATGAGTCTACGTTGTCCTTAAAACGCAGGCCTTCCTTATCCCGAAGGCCGTCTGCCCCGAAATCGATGTGTATGTCAAAATATGGGATGGATGTGCTCAGCATATTTCCGTCTTCACTGAATATGGTGCCTCTTTCGGCTTCCGTTTCTACAAATTTCTGGCGAAGGCTGTCGCTAACAGATACCCAATAATTTCCCTGTGCCTGTTGTATGTAAATGGCGCGCCCCAGTACCAGCAGACCAAATAGCACTATACCTAAAAAACATAGGTACACTCTCCAGAGTATGTCGCGTTTTACTTCCAGTTTATTGGTTTATTTGTTTATTGGTCATTTACCACTCGCCACACTATCCACCAACACAACCGGCGGACTTGTCAGCTCTTTCAATCCCAATGGCTCTACTGCTTTTGCCAGCTCGCTCTGCTTGCTCCTGAACATTACTTCGCTCTTAAGCGTTTTGTATTCGTACTGCAACTCTTTTACTTCACGGCTCGTTTTATTAATGTTGCGAACTGTTTTATCAGCCAGGTGCCCATTATATATATATACAACCGCCAGCACCGCAAGGAATAAAAAGAACGGAATGTTCTTTACTATCCACTGATAACTCAGCAGCCGCTTCCAGTCTCTTTTAATTTCTTTTATGGTAGTATTCTCAGCCATATATCACTTATGCTAATACTTTTTCCGCTACCCGCAGTTTTGCACTGCGCGATCGTGGGTTGTTCCTTATTTCGTCGGGGCCAGGTAAAAGAGGTTTCTTGTTGATCGCAATTAAGGGTGGTTGGGGTGCGCTTCTTCCAAAAGGGTCATAGGTTTCATTTTCTTCGAATGTTCCTTTCTTAAAAAAAATCTTTACGATCCTGTCTTCCAATGAATGAAATGTGATGATGGCTGCGCGTCCGCCGGCAGTTAACACCTGCGGCACCTGCTGAAGCATTTCCTTCAATGCTCCCAGCTCATCATTCACTTCAATACGTAACGCCTGAAATACCTGGGCAAAGTATTTGTTCGGATTTCCTTTCACCGCGGAACTTACAGCCTGCTTAAAATTGTCGATGGTCTTTAACTGCACCGACTGCGTTACCTGAACAATAGTGCGCGCAAGCGTTTTAGCATTTGTTACTTCGCCATATTGTTCAAACAGCTTGTGCAGCCGTTCTTCCGAATAGGTGTTCAGCACATCTGCAGCCGTGAGGTCCTGACGCTGGTCCATGCGCATATCGAGCGCAGCTTCAAAGCGGGTAGAAAACCCGCGGCCAGCTTCATCAAACTGGTGACTGCTTACGCCGAGATCAGCCAACAGGCCATCTACGGCATCAATGCGGTGCAGGCGAAGGAAACGTTGCAGGTGCCTGAAATTGTGCGGCACAAAGATCAGCCGCGCATCGTCGGGCGCATTTTGTTTTGCATCGGCATCCTGGTCGAACACCACAAGCTTTCCATCTTCGCCAAGCCGTTTCAATATTTCGCGGCTATGGCCTCCACCTCCGAATGTGCAGTCAACATATACTCCGTTTGATCTTATCTGCAGGGCCTCGATGGATTCCGCCAGAAGAACAGGAACATGATAACCTCCGCTTTTTTCTTCGCCCGAAGGGGCTTGCTGCGGAGATCTTTTATCCTGCTTTTTCATGGAAGATCATTTATGGCTCATTGCTTTTTACTGCACGATCCACATTAGTCATTACCTTTTCTGCCAGGTTGCTGAAAGTTTCCGGTGAAAACGAGTCAAAGAACTGTTGGTACTTACCTTTATCCCAGATTTCAATTTTATTTACTGCCGCAGCCAGCACAATGTCTTTCTCCAGCCCCGCATATTCTTTCAGGTTACCCGGCACCAGCAATCTTCCTGCACTGTCTAACTCCAGGTGTGTTGCGCCGTTCAGAAAGTATCTTCTGAATTCGCGTACTTTAGGATCAAAATCGTTCAGCTTGCTGATCTCTGCATATATCGGGTCCCAGGTCTTCAAAGGGTATAGCGTAAGGCATTTTTCAAATCCACGATTGATCACGAACACAGTACTTCCTTCCTCCGGCAGCTGCTTTTTAAAGCCGGCTGGGAGCAGAAATCGCCCTTTGGCGTCCAGTGTGGCCTCAAATTCACCAAGGAAGCCGGTCATTTACAATGAATTACACTATTTAAATAAAAATCAACACAAAATAACACTTTTTCCCACTTTCATTATAAAAATTGAAAAATTTAATTTTTCCACAGAAAATAATGGGTGGAAAGGCTGCATGGGATTGTGTTTTAGTGATTTTTGGAAGCCGCCTACGACAAATTGAAGTGAATTGAGTGTGGATTGCAGTGGAAAACCTGTTAATTAAACATCAGAGCCTATGCCAGCAGCGGGTTATTCGGGAACACCTCTTTTAAAAAAACTCGGTATCCAGCCGGCCACTAAAGTGAAAGCCATCCATTCGCCGAAGGATTATTTCCAGTTATTGGAAGCGAACATTTCAGACCAATTCGCGGGACCTAAAGAAGTTCCGGACTTGGTGCACCTGTTCGTACAATCGAATAAAGAATTTGAGGCTGAGATGAAAAAACTGGAGCCGCTGCTTCTCAAAAACCGCAACCTGGTGATTTGGGTTTCATGGTATAAAAAAAGCGCAGGCATTCCTACCGATGTTACAGAAGATGTGATCCGCAATTATGCATTGAAAAATGGATTGGTGGATATTAAAGTTTGTGCGGTGAGCGAGATATGGAGCGGGTTGAAATTGGTTGTGCCTAAAGCTGATCGCTGATGAAGTATAAAAATATCACGGATTGGAAGAAGGATTATTGGATTACACGGATTTTTTTAACCTTCATTTGATTAATGAATTACGCGCCAGCAGATAATCCGTGTAATCCAATAATCCTTCTT
>JBAVMD010000746.1:0-3574 GCA_049689695.1 Chitinophagaceae bacterium
CGCCAAGCTCGCGGGCAAAAAACTGCCGCAGGTAAGTTTCTGCGTTCATTGGTTGTCCTGACTGGCATAAACTGTTTCCACCGCTATTCTGATACTGTGGTATCTCTGAATTCGGGTTCCAGGAATAGAGCATTTCCGGCAACATTTCAAATGTGTACTTGCCATCGCCCGAGCTGGCTTTCATTTTACGATAGGTGCCTGCGCAGGTCTGGCCGGGGCTGATCCATATAACATCTCCATCGGTATTCCAGTCTTTGGGGAGCAGGATGCTATAAGCTTCCTGTGGTTCGCTGAAGCCTGTTTTGTCCATGATGCGCACCCTTTTGTACAGAAGATAATCTTTCCCTTCTACCCAATTCTCCTGGCTGGAAGCATTAGAGGCGCCTGCGTCGTTTGAATTACCTGTTCCGTTTGAAGCAGCTGTCTGGTTTGATGCGCCTTTTTCGTTTGAATTGGCTTCGTTTTTCATGCCGTTAGAGTTTTGATTACCGCAACTGCAAAGAATGAACAATGCAGGAATTAAGGTAAATAATATGCGTTTCATGATGACAATTTTTTATGGTTGTTATGCAGGCTTAACGTTCGCCAAGGTATGTCCAGGTGGTAGTAAAGGCTGCACGATGCGGCGTAGCTACAGAAGGTTCGTTCATCCAGAATTTCACATTCATGGTCTTGTTTGAAGCTGTCCAACTGTTGCTGCCGGAAGGATCCAGCTCTGCCGAGCGGCCATTCGGAGCAGGCTGGCCATAACTATTGACGATAGAACTGATCTTGTTATCATTGGTAAAATTCAGTACAGGCCCAAAGTTGCCGTAGAAACTGTCGTTGATGCCAACCTTGATGATAAGACCCACTATGCCGAGTTCTTTAGGAATCACTTTCACCTGCGTAGTGCCGGTAGTTATCACCATTACTTCCTGCTCCCTGAAAGCATAAGTAGGCTGTGTAACGTCAGTCATGGTGCCGGTAACGCGGTAACGCCCGTCCCAGCGATTGCGCAGGGTAATTTTTACCAGCAGTGTTTTAGCACCTGCCACAATATTACCTGCCGACACTTCCTCGATCTTGAAGTAGAGGCCATAGGTAGTATCTGCTGTAAGGTTTGTTTTGTTGATCATGAGTTGAACCGGCAGCGTACCATTGGCAGGCACCTGGTGCTGCAGGGTGAGGGCAGTGTAGCTGGAGGCGGGCAGCGGCATAAGGCGGGCGGCGGTAACCGGCGCATTGTCTGTTGAAAGGCGCACCGTAACGGGTGAGCTATTGGTAGATTCCAGCGTTAGCAGGGTTGCCTGCTGGTTGCCTGCGCCAAAATCAAGCGATACTGTATTGATATTGCCTGTGGTGCGTACTTCGGCAATGCTTGTGGTATTGGCGGGCAGGTTAAGCTTTTTCTTTTTGCAGGATGTAAAGACAAAACCGGAAAAGAAGACCAGCAGAAAAAGGGGCTGAAGGAATGAAGAATGTTTCATGTTTATTGATTGATGACAGTATATCGGGTCAATCAATAAAAGGTCATCAGCGCAGGGAAATATTTTTCACCGGCTCGTAGTAATGCGCTACAACACCGCAACCAAATGTTTTTGTGTGTAAGAGTTTAAGGTCAATTCTATCCCTGAGGTTCTTAAATAATGGCAGGCCGCTTCCCAAAACAGTCGGCTGAATAGCAAGTTGGTATTCATCAATTAATTCAAGTTGCCCTAAGGCTACTATTAAACTTGGACTGCCAACAAAAATGCTTTTACTCCCGCCATGGCCGGATTGCTTTAGTTCTAAAATTTCTTCTTTAATGATCTCCCTTTTTAATGTTGTATTTTTCCAATCAACATTTTTCAGCGTGCGGGAGAAAACGATCTTTGGAATATCGTCTATCAGCACTGCAAAATCATCCGTTGGTTTGTTTCCCGTAGGATTTTTCACTACAGATGGCCAATAACTTTCCATAAGCTGATAGGTTATCCTGCCGTATAACAGTGTGTCCGCATTACGTAATAGCTCATTATAATGCTCATGTATTTCATCATCGGCAATCATTGCCGTGTGGTTGCAGAAGCCGTCAAGGGTCATGTTGATTGCGGCGATTAGTTTTCTCATGTTTTTTTAAATTCTGGTTACTTTTTTTGAATTCGTTTCTTGCAAAAAGTAGCTAAGCTCTTTGTATGCTAACCTTTTCTCGCGAACCGCAAATTCTTAACGCCGTAATTTGAAATCGTAAACCCAGTTATCGTATTCGATTTTCTTTCGAACTGCAGTTCAAACAAAAAACTATTTCGTCCGGAAAATTTATCTGTGCCCACGGGTGTTAGTTCTATATCGCCAAGCCTGGAATGAGTCATTATAAGTTTAGTGTCTGTGACTTTTATCTTATACTCTGTAGAAATTTCCTGACTATAATAGCTTCCAATATAATCTGTCAATTGATTGCTAAATGGTTCTTTCTTCTGGGCTTGCGCATTGGTTGGCTGAGTTGCTGCTTCGGTAATTATAGATCCTTTAAGATAGAGATCTGCAATAGGTAAAACCTTACCTAACATTTGATAATGTTCATTATTGCTCAGCGTTATAATGGCCAGATTCTTTTCAGGAAATCGCATCAAAACAGCTCTGAACCCTGCATCATGCCCTCCATGGCTTATAACACTAATTCCTTTATGCTTCCAATGTAATTGACCTTTTGCATGATAAGTAGTGTCGTTGGGCCGTGCTGATGAAATAACATAGTTACCGTTGTCGTGTTTTGATATCTCACTGAATTCTTTAATTAATTCTCTGTCGCCAACAACGGGCTTTTCAAAATTAAGCACCCATTTTGCCAGGTCTTCAACAGTTGTTGTGAGGCTGGTTGCTCCTGCGGTTGAATAATTCAACCTTCTTTCCTCGAATTTACCCTTAACTAATTCATAAGAATGGGCGCTGTTTTTAACGACATTGTGAAAATCATCTTTGAAAACAGTATTGTTCATTCCTAATGGGACAAAAATATTATCCCTTGTAAAATCTGGAAATGATTTGCCGCTTACCCTGCTAACTATTTCTGCTAATAAAGTATAACCCGTATTTGAATAGCCAACTTGAGAATCCGGTTCAAAATTTAATCCTCTTTGTGAAAAGACCGTTTTCAAAATTTGCTCGGTTGTAATGATATCTTCCATTTGCCAACCTGCCAATGTCAGCAGCGCCCATTGATCTCTTAATCCGCTTGTATGGGCAAGTAAATTTTTGATCTTAATGGTTTTACCATACTCAGGTAGTTCAGGGATGTATTTCCTCACATCATCTTCAAGGGATATTTTCCCTTCTTTCTTTAACAGGTAAATTGAAAATGCGGTGAATTGCTTGGAAACAGATGCAATGTGAAATTTAGTCTCAGGCGTTATTGGTATATCATATTCAAGGTTTGCCAGGCCGTAACCTTTTTTGAAATCGATCTTGCCATCTTTTACTATAGCAATTGCAAGTCCGGGTTTAAGGGAGTCATACTCTGATAATATGCTGTCAATTTTTTTGTAAATATCGGGGGCACTGACTTGCGCTGCAGTTTTGAAACCGGCAATAAAAAGGAAGATGATTACCTGTA
>JBAVMD010000747.1:0-8228 GCA_049689695.1 Chitinophagaceae bacterium
CTCTAAATCAGGTAACGTGAACCTGGGTGTATATGCATTGGAAGCTACTTATAGCTCAACAGGAGGTTTCCCTTACGGCAGCCTGCCTGGTTACAATGCTGACAACAACATCCCCGATCCAAACCTGAAGCCTGAGTTTGTAATTTCAAAAGAAGTTGGTTTTGAACTGGCTTTCCTTAGAAACAGGATCGGTTTAGACGCCACTTATTTCCATCAGAGAAATACAGATCAGATCCTCCAGATCCAGACTTCATCTGCCACAGGTTATACAAGCAGGCTTGCAAATACAGCTGACTTTGAAAACTACGGCGTGGAGCTTGACCTGAAATTGACGCCGCTGGTTAACATCGGCAAAAATGGAAGGCTCGATTTTAAGATCAATGCTACTTATAACGACAATAAGATCCTCCGCTTATCTGATGATGCAACCGAATTGAGCATCGGTGGATCTAACCAGTTCATTCAAACAAAAGTAGGTGCACCAAGCGCGTTCAACTATGCGATTGTTGGCATGCCTGCATTTGTTTTCAAGCTTACAGATTATGAAAGAGATCCAGAAGGAAGAGTGATCGTGGACGATGAAGGCAACCCGCATTTGAGCGATAGCCTTATTACAGCCGGACGCACAATGCCTAAATGGATACTCGGTTTCAACCCATCATTCTCATGGAAAGGTTTGTCTATCGGAATGACATGGGATTTCAAAACCGGCCACAACATCTACCATGGTATGGGTAATGATATGGACGGATACGGTATCAGCGCACGCAGCGCCCAGTTCGACCGTCAGCGTTTTGTGTTCCCTAACTCAGTTTATTTTGATGGCGCTAAGTACGTGCCTAATACAGACAGGCAGGTTTCAGGCACAAGCATAGACTTCTGGGGTAACGATGCGTACAACACGCAGGTAGCTACAAACTACTTCACAAGTGCAGCTGCATGGAAATTGAGGGAGCTTGCAATCAACTATGATCTTCCTGCAAAATGGATCTCACGTGCAAAGGTTATCAAAAAGGCTACTGTAAGTTTAATCGGCAGAAACCTGTTGACCTTTGTTCCTGAATCAAACCAGTGGACAGATCCTGAGTTCAACTTTGCTACAAACAACACAAATGGTTTGGGCAGTCCTTTCCAAACACCACCTATGAGGACGTTTGGAGGATCTATAACATTAACTTTCTAAATTTCTTATAATGAACATTAAGATTAAAACAGTTATCATATCCGGCATGCTGGCTGTTGCGGGCACCGGTTGTAAGAAGAGCTTTTACGACATCAATAAAAATCCAAACAACATCACTGCCAGCAGTGTAACTTCTGATCTGATCCTTCCATCGGCCCTGCATTTTGCAGGCGCCGGTGATGCAAGCGGAAACTCATCTGGCTATGACTGGTTGAATAAATGGATGGGCTATTGGTCTAATTCCGGCTCTTTTGCGCCAACACAGGAAGAGATCACTTACAATATCACAAGCACCTTCCTCAATGCGCGCTGGACACTTATCTATAATAACCTTAACGACTTCACCATTGCCCGCGATAAGGCAATTGAAGAAGGCAAGGATTTTTATGCAGGAATTGCCAAGGTAATGAGGGCGAGATATTTCCAGGACCTCGTGGATATTTATGGAAATGTTCCTTATAGCCAGGCATTCAACATAAAAGAGTTCCCTACTCCGAAATACGACAAAGGCCAGGATGTTTACAATGGCCTCCAGGTAGAATTGGACGAAGCCATTGCTATTTTTGAAACCAAACCTGTTCCAACAGGCGGCTCAACAGTAGACATTGTATACAATGGCAACCGCACGTTGTGGACCCGTTTTGCAAACACGCTCAAATTAAGATTGCTTATCAGGCAGTCTGAAGTGCCCGGGTTTAATCCCGCTGCAGAGATCGCCAAGATCGTTGCAAAAGGTGGTGTGTTGCAAAGTGGTGAGTCTGCTGATGCAAATCCTGGTTATACCAATGCAGTAGGCAAACAAAATCCATTTTACGCAACCAATGGTTTTGATGTAAATGGTGCAAGCACAAACGAAGGCGACAGGGCTAATAAGTTCTTTGTTGATCTTCTGAAAACTAACAGCGACCCAAGGCTTCAGCGTTATTTCAGGCCCGCAACAACTCCACCCAACCCTGCTGATCCTTATGTAGGAACAGTATTTGGTTCTGTTGGAAGTGATGCAACCAATTCTGCAAGAACATCAGGCTTCGGCCCTGGTCTTATAGGAAGCGCAACGCAGTCACAATGGATACTCACTTCAGTTGAAAGCCTGTTCTTTTATGCTGAAGCTGTTGCCCGCGGCTGGATAGCAGGCGATGCTAAAACGGCTTTTGAAAATGCAGTAAGAGAATCTTTCATCTGGCTGGGCGTGCCTAATGCAGTTACAGCGGCCAATACATATATGGCCAGTGTAGCAAGTGCAAACTGGGCTAATGCCGGAGCTACTGCACTGGATAAAGCAAAGTTTGTAGTTGCGCAGAAATACTTCGCAATGGCCGGCTTTGCACCATTGGAAGCATGGAGCGATTACAGAAGGCTTGGAGTTCCAACCAATCTTCCACTGTCTGTTGACCCGGGAAGAGTAGGAAGCGGACTGCCTGTGCGTTTATTGTACCCGTTAGCTGAGTATGCTGTGAACAAAGAGAATGTTCAGGCAGAAGGAAATATCAACCAGTTTACTTCTAAAGTTTTCTGGGATCAATAAACCATAGTCTAATCACTAACAATTTATAATCAGAATATGAAACTACTTAATGTAAAAATGCTGTTAGCCTTTGCAGCACTTATAGTAATCGGCACGGGTTGCCTTAAGGATAAAGACTATGACGATGGCCGCATCGGGATCAACATTGACAAGAGCCTGAAATTTGTAGAAATAGCAGGGCCGAGTTCAGGATTTATGAACGTTGACCTGGTTGGTTCACCAACCGATACCAGTGTTGATCTCGTTTTAGTGCGCCTTGCAAGCGATGCACCTGCGGACAAGGATATACAGGTAACATTGGCCCTGGATCCAGGTCTGGTTACAGCTTACAATGCCGACCACGGCACAAACTACACCGTGCCTACTGCAAGCCAGTACACTCTTCCATCCCTGACTGTTACCATACCAAGAGGTGAAAGGCAGGCCAGCCTGAGGCTGACAGCTAAGCCAAACAACCTTTTTGGCGGTGAATATGCACTGGGTTTAAGGATTGCAAGTGTGTCTGATGCATCGGTTAAAATAAGCGGCAACTGGAATGCGCAGGTTGTAGGGCTTACCATACGTAATAAATACGATGGCATCTATACTGTAGTATCTGGTACTGTAACGAGATACTCTAATCCTACAACAGTAGAAAACCCCAGCACCTTAAATGGACCTCTGGCGGGAAATCCTGATGTAACGATGACTACCGCTGGCGCCAATACCGTGGTGATCACAGGTCTGCAATGGCGTGCGGGAAGTAATTCCGGAGTAGGTGGTATTGATGGCTTGCGTGCTACGGTTGATCCTGCAACAAACCTGGTAACGATGACGGCTACAGGCAATGCAACACTTGCCAATTGGGCCGGAAAAGAAAACAGGTATGATCCTGCAACTAAAACTTTCTACCTGGCTTTCAGGTGGAACCCGGTTACAACACCAAGAGAGTACGAAGTAGTTTTAAAGTACAAATCACCAAGATAAACTTAGGACAAGGGTGAACTACGAGGGCCGTCTGAACAGACGGCCCTTTTTTGTGCCCGTAAATAAATCTGAACAACTCCCTAATTTTAGTGTTATTCACAAATCGCATGGCCGATACTTATCGGACGGTTTGAGTTTATGAAAAAAGGAAAAGATTTGCATATTGGAATCCTGGGTGGCGGCCCCTCAGGCTTGTTTTTGTACAAGCGATTGATAGAATCCGGCCTTACGCACCTCGAGATAACGATATTCGAAAAAAAAGATCAGCTTGGTTCAGGAATGCCTTACAGCAATGAAGGAGCCAATACAGAACACGTCACGAATGTTTCTGATAACGAGATCCCGGAGATTGTAACGTCTATTAAAGAATGGATCAGCACCGCGCCTGCAGACGTCTTGAAACGCTTTGACATGGTGCCGGAAAAATTCAATGAATACAAGGTAGTGCCCCGGCTGCTGTTTGGTGAATATCTCTCGGCACAGTTCGATATTTTACAACAACGGGCAAAAAATGCAGGCATAGTAACCAACGTACTGCTGAACACTGTTGTTACAGACATCATTGACGAACCCGAAGAAGAAACCGTAAAGGTAGTTACAGAAAATTCAGGCAATCACCGGTTTAATGCCGTGATCATTAGTACCGGGCACAACTGGCCTGAAAAAAATGAAATCAAAACGCCCAATTATTTCGATTCGCCTTACCCGCCCTCCAAGCTGAAGCTGAAAGTAAATTATCCCGTTGCTATCAGGGGCTCTTCGTTAACGGCCATCGATGCATTGAGAACACTTGCCAGGCAAAATGGAGCATTCAATAAAAATGAAGATGGTACGCTTTCTTACGAAACAGATGAGGACAGCACAGGCTTTAAAATGGTGATGCATTCCATAGATGGATTACTGCCCGCTATAAGGTTTCACCTGGAAGACTCGCACCTCTCTAAAGATTCTGTGCTTACTGATGAAGAAATAAAAGAAAGCATGGATGCAAATGGCGGCTTCATTCCGCTCGATTACATTTTTGAACGCAATTTTAAGCAGCCCATCCGTGAGCAGGACCCTGAATTTTATGAAAAGATCAGGGACATGAGCATAGAGGAATTTGTAACACACATGATGAGCATTCGTGAAAGGCTTGATCCTTTTGTGCTTTTTAAAGCAGAGTATGCAGAAGCAGAAAAATCCATCAGGCGCAGGGAATCCGTTTACTGGAAAGAAATGCTTGCCGTTCTAAGCTTTGCCATGAACTATCCCGCCAAGCATATGTGTGCGGAAGATATGATGAGGCTGAAAAAAGAATTGATGCCGCTTATATCGATCGTTATTGCATTTGTGCCGCAGAGCTCCTGCAGGGAGTTGCTCGCATTATATGATGCAGGGGTTCTAAGCCTGGTTGCAGTAGACAGGGATAGCAAGGTTGTTCCTCAACCTAAGGGCGGGGCCGTATACCATCATACAGATGAAGAAGGCCTCAGCCACACACAGCATTACAATTTATTTATCGATGCTATAGGGCAGCCGCCTTTATCTTATTCCGATTTCCCATTCAAAAGCCTGCTGGATGATGGAAATATCAGTGCGGCAAGATTGAGGTTTAAATCGGCGGAAGAAGGTGCAAAAGCAAAGGAAGCCGGCGGGCAGAAAGTAGACAAGGATGCAGCGGGAGATTATTACCTGCACGTGCCCGGCATTACCATTAACGATAATTTCCAGGTGCTGGATAAATATGGGGCTTACAGTGATCGAATATACATTATGGCAGTGCCTTACATAGGGGGTTATAATCCAGATTATTCGGGACTGGATTTTTGCGAAGCTGCATCAGAACGCATTATATCCCATTTATCTACTGTGTCCAGCTTAAAATAACCGAGGTGAATCTCATCTTCAGGATGACCGGGTGCCGGTTCAATCACTAAACTATATTGCTTTTTTGTTTCCGCAGGCAGTATATCGCGGATGTCGAAAATATCATCTACGTCTACTCCGTATTTATCATCTATATGCGAGTTGGCTCCTTTAAAACCTGTGTGACGAAAGAAGGCTGTTTTCTTTGCCTGCATAATAGCTTCGCCTTTGTCTGGCGCGGCCACCAGCATTTTATAATGGAACTCTTCAAATTCATTTTTCTTGTACCCGCCGAGATTGATAAAGAACAGTTGCGTAGCACTTGTAACAGCAGGCTCTTCCACCACCTTAACCGCATATCCATCTACGTTTATTACCTCGCGCCAGGCATCGAAATGCAATTTGGCTTTGGCCTCCGGCCAGAAGGCGATCACTTCGGGTATCAGGTCTCTTATGGAATTCCCGATCCCGAAAAAAACATCGTGCTGCTCTATATTTCGCCCCGGCGGCGAACTGCCTATCAGTAACATGAAAAGTCTGGCCATATCCCTTAAAGAAACAAAAATATGCCAATATGACCACGAGGCACTACCCATCTTTTTCTAACATTCAACTCCCAAAAAAAAGAGCAGCTTTCGCTGCTCCTATGGTTTCATAAAATATTAATGGTTGAATGCGACAACTATTTGTATTAACCTCGTCTTTGATTAACCTGTGAAGCCAGCTTGAGCTTTTGGCTTTCTATCTCATTCATTTGCTTCTGTTGATCAGCTTTATTATCAGCAATCTTCTTATCGATGCTGGCCCTTCTGCTTTCAAGGTCTGCACCATCGTTTACGAGGCTTTTTAATTTTGATTCCGCTTTTGCAAGCGATTCATTCTGATCTTTTATTCCCAGTTCCAGGTTATAAGCCTCAATTGCGGGGACAAGCTCGTTCAGAAATATTTTTGCCTGGTCCATTTTTAAATAATGCAAGCTGTCAGTTGTTCCTTCCGCAGGACCATTCACTAGCAAAGAAACTACTGTCACGCCTTTTTCTTGCCTGCTTTTACGCTCTACTTTAAAATACATGTCGGCGTTAATACTGTCGTCCTGCGTGTGCTGTGTATTTCTGAACGTGGTAAACCCTTTAAGATCGGTCCCCTTGGAACGGCCTTTTTTTGACAAATGATCGTTCATGGCTGCGCTTACAACATCAGGAGCGTAAGGAAGTTCTATAACTGCAGCAGGTTGTTGTTTCTTTTGAGACTCTACCCATCCTTCTTTTGCCTGCGCGTGCATGAGAAGGGAAACAGAAAGAAGACATATAAGTATAAATAACTTTTTCATAATAATGTTTTGTATGGAATAATTCAGGAGGGAGGGGAAATAAAAACAATCAACCGGATGTGAACGATGTAATGTAGACCTATTAAATCAGCATTGGTGTTAATGTCCCGCTTATCTCAAAAAGCCTACAGGTTCTCAATAATATCCCTATATCCCCTGCCGATGGGAATGGATACACCATTAACTTCAATCATCTCCGCCGTATAAGATTCTATCTTGCTTACAGAAATAATATAAGACCGGTGAATGCGCTTGAAAAGATTTGCAGGAAGAAGATCTTCGATCTCATGCGTGCTCATCTTAGAAATGAATTCCGTTTTGGTGGTAACGATCTTAATGTATTCGCGCTGACTTTCGATGTAAACGATCTCTGAAAATAATATTTTCACTTTCTTCTTCTGAACGTTCAGGAAAAGATAATCTTTCGTGTCGGGGCCTTCTACAGGTTTCTGGATTTGCTTCTGAGCAGTTTTTACTTTATTCACTGCTACTAGAAACCGTTCGAACTCAAATGGCTTTAACAGGTAATCAGTAACGTTCAGGCTAAAGCCTTCTACCGCATATTGATGGTAAGCAGTTGTAATGATCACCGCAGGCGGATGAGTGAGCGTTTTCAAAAACGCCATGCCTTTTAATTTGGGCAGGTGAATATCTAAAAACATAAGATCAACGCTGTTCTCGTGCAGGTATTCTGACGCAAGTATTGCATCCTTAAATGTTCCCTGCAACGTGAGAAAGGGTACCTGGAGGATGTAATCTGATAAAATTTTTGCCGCCAGCGGCTCATCTTCTATTATGATACATGTTATTTTAGACATGGCTTGCAAGATTGATCTTTAAAGATGCGGTAAATACAGATTCCGCAGGTTGAACCGATAGATTATAATCTTTGTAAAGCAATTGCAGTTGCCGCCTGAGATTAGAAAGGCCAATGTTTTCCTTTACACCCTCTGCACCGGAAAATGATTCAGTAGAATTCTTTACAATAAAATTCAGTTGCCGCTTGTTCACGGAAAGATGAATATCGATGAAGGGACGATTCCTCGTTTCAGACACGCCGTGCTTGAATGCATTTTCCACCAGCGGTATCAGCAGCAGCGGCGGCAAAGCCTGTTTCATATCCTCGATATCGTAATTGAAATTAATGTGCAGGGATTCATCGTACCGCAACCTTTCCAGCGCTATATAATCAGTGATAATTTTCAATTCCTGTTCAATGGCAATGAACTCCCCGCTGGTTTCGTACAGCATGAAGCGCAATATTTTCGAAAGGCGCAGGATCGATTCAGGGGCAAGATCAGATTTGTCCCTTGCCAGTGAATAAATATTGTTCAGGGTATTGAATAAAAAATGCGGGTTGGTTTGCGACTTCAGGT
>JBAVMD010000748.1:0-7232 GCA_049689695.1 Chitinophagaceae bacterium
TAAAAGGACAAAACCGCGGTACGGTCTCAAACGAGCAGGGTGTTTTTTCGATTGTTGTAATGAAAGGCGACCAGGTAGAGTTTACCAGCATCGGGTATAAGCCCAAGCTGGTGGACATTCCCCGCAACCTCGATGGTAACCAATACAGTGTTATTCAGTTGATGGTGACCGATACGGTTTACCTGCCGGCTACCATTATTAAACCAAGGCCCTCCAAAGAACAATTTGAAAGAGATTTTATTAATACGAAGATTCCTGACGATGATATCGAGATCGCCAGGCAGAATACCGAAGAATCCAAGCGACGTATTCTTGTAAGAACCCTCCCTGCAGACGGCCGCGAAGCCGCCAATTTCGCACTCCGCAATCAGGCTGCCAAGTATTACTCAGCCGGTCAGATGCCTCCTCAAAACCTGTTCAACCCCTTTGCCTGGGCAGAATTCATCCAGGCGTGGAAGAGAGGGGATTTCAAAAGCAAATAGTCAATTTGCAAATATGAAAATGTGAAAATGGCTCAATTAAGTCTTCATTGAGCCATTGAGCAATTTTCACATTTTCTCATTTGATATACATTTGCAGCCTTAAACGATTCACATATGATACAATCAGTAGCCGTTATCGGCGCCGGTACTATGGGCAATGGCATTGCGCACGTATTTGCACAGAATGGATTTAAAGTAAACCTGATAGATGTAAATGCTGCGCAGATCGACAAAGCCTTGCAAAGCATTCAAAAGAATTTCGACCGGCAGATAGCGAAAGGCAATGTTACTGAAGATCAGAAGAAGAAGGCGCTTGAAAATCTAAGCACATTCAACGATCTCGCTCAAGGCGTTAAAGATTGCGGATTGATAGTAGAAGCCGCTACTGAAAACATTGATTTAAAGCTGAAAATATTTCAACAGATAGATGCCGAAGCCCCTGCTGAAGCTATTCTTGCCACCAATACTTCATCCATTTCCATTACTAAAATTGCAGCTGCCACCAAGCGGCCGCACCAGGTGATCGGCATGCACTTCATGAACCCTGTGCCTGTAATGAAACTGGTGGAGATCATCAATGGATATGCTACGAGAAAAGAAGTGACAAATACCATTGTCGATCTTTCCAAGCAGCTTGGCAAAATACCTTGCGTGGTGAACGATTATCCCGGTTTTATCGCCAACCGCATCCTGATGCCCATGATCAACGAAGCTATTTACAGCCTGTACGAAGGCGTTGCCGGTGTAGAAGAAATTGATACGGTTATGAAGCTGGGCATGGCTCATCCTATGGGCCCGCTGCAATTAGCAGATTTCATTGGGCTGGATGTATGCTATTCCATTCTGAATGTTTTGCGCGATGGGTTCGGCAATCCCAAATACGCACCTTGTCCCCTATTGGCGAACATGGTAACTGCAGGCAGGCTGGGCGTCAAAAGCGGCGAAGGCTTTTACAGTTATGCAGTAACGGGGAATAAGGAGTTGGTGGTGAGTGAACGATTTAAGAATTAGCAAATTGGAAAATTCGAAAATTAGCAAATTAAAACCCTACGAGTAAAGGATTGAACATCATTTTCGAATTTTCGAATCTGCTAATTTGCTAATTGATTTTAATCCACCGCTCACCATCAGACTGTATCTGTAAGCTTATTTCGTTGGGCAGCACTGTGGACGATTTATTGAATGATTCGAAAACCGGTTGATTGGTTTTCCATTTTGCAATAAGAGATTTGTTGCTGTTCCATAATACGAGTACACGTCCGCGACAAGCTGATGGCTCAGGTAAATTGAGCAATGCAGTTTGTGTAAGATTATCCAGTTGTATCGTGTAGTCATCAGTCTTTACCGTATAAACATTCGCCTGCACCTTTACGATCGGTTTGAAAATTCCACCGCCTGCACGAAAAACATAGCCTGAATCATCCACAGCCAGGTAACCATTGGGCTGGCGCTCCGTTTCACCGGGCAAAGCATCAAAACGGTATTTTCCTTTGGCATCTGAAAATGCAATTCCATCTGTAGATGCGAGCGATACACGTTGCGCCTGCATTGTCGCAGAATCAACCGCTGTAAGCTCAACCGTTTTTGCTGCCTGCACTACAAATTCGTTTGCTGTATAATGCAACTTTCCGAAGCCGGAAAAGCTGAGGTTATTGCTGTTACCGCTTATGCTGCGATTGGCTGTAAATGAAAGATCGGTATTGCTGATGTTGGCCGAGGCGCCAAAGAAAGAGGCCCATGAACCGTCGTCTTCACGGTAATATTCGAACATGCCTGTTTTACCTTCGGGGCTCACTGCATTGGTGTTGAAGATCAGCTCACCATCCAGCGGATCTCCTATGCTGTTCCTTTCAGTAGTTGTAAGTCGTGGAATAACCATTCCTCCCTGGCTCCTGATCAACAACCGTTGATTATCGTTTGTAAGGTCTTTGATGTAATAATTTCCATTGCCGTCAATACCATGCGACCATGTTTTATCTACAGACCATGCCTTTAGTTTCAGCACGTCCATTACATTTCCATTTACCTGCAAGCTATTGTGTATGCCCTGCTGGGTATTGTCAGGAATACCAATATGTATTTCATAATCATTCTCATTAAAGATTGCTCCATAAGTTTTGTTGTACCCACCTAATCTAAGCAAACCGTGCTGCATCCAGATGGGTGTTTGAATAGAACCCACCAGCAACTCGTCTGCATTGTTCAGGCCCAGCAATCCATAATAATCCTCGCCGGCAGCATTTAATTGCCTGACCACAGCCGATCCGTCGTTCGCATCGCTTCTGGAAAAATCCAGTCTCGCACTTTCGCCGCCAAGATTCAACGTGCCCGATCTGTTTAGCGACATCAGGGATACCTGCACCGAAGAATCGGCATACCAGAAATAGCTGTTGCCCGTCCAGTACATGTAAGAATCATATTTATCGTGAGAACTGAGCACGCTCCAGTGCCTGCGGGAATTGCCCTGCCTGTTCACTCCTACTACATGGTACTCACTGCAATCACCATAATCACCTATTGCATATCGTTGCTCAAATGAATGCAGGAAGGCCGGCTTCGTCGCATCGCTTCTCTCGCCTGTTGCGGAAATATTCCATCCGAATTGATAGATCGTATTGTTGTTGTGCGCCACACCATCGTTCTGAACATCTTTGTAATCCTGCATGTTGAATGACCAGTCAAGGCCGGTACCTGAGATGCCGCTTTCAGACGCCTTGTGAATCATAATGGTATGGGCCTCGCTTTTCACACTGCTGCGAAATGAAAGCGAGGGCACGAAATGGTCTGTTGAATTTACGGTAAGCACTCCATCGTTCAAGGCATTGGTGTTCACTCCCAGCCTGCCCTGATTCAGGAAAAGATTGTTATTGTTCAACGGGATTTCACGGTCAGAAACAAATCTGGCAACACTGTCTCCCACTGCATTTCCTAATTGAACAATTGAATTCTGTATTTCTACTCCATTATCTGCCTGAAGAGAGGAGCTGTCGCTGCCAGACCGCAAAGCATATAGTGCATAAGGCACGCTCAATAGCTGCGTAGCGCCGAGGTCTGTGAAATTATTATTCCCCGCTGCATCCATTTCCACCTGCATGTATTTGTTGCCGGAGGCCCAGTTCACGCCAGACAATAAGCCTGTGCTGTACAAAGCGCCCGTGCTGCCGATTGCAAAATTGAAAAGTCCGTATTTATTGGTAACAATTCCCCGTGTTTCTGAATATTCAGCCGCGCCCAATGCGCTGCCATTGCGGATAGTGATACGAATACGCAAGACCTGGTTGGCCATTGCAATTCCCGACTGATCGCGCGCCACGCCCTGGTAATTCATCTGGAAAGGAACCTGTGCAAGCAGCACCTGTCCGCACATTATCAGCAGTAAGCAAAAAAACAAGATCTTCTTCATTTGGTTTTTCATTGATAGGATTATTGCCTTACGATCTTTAGCACATCTGTATTGGTAACTGAAACGCCGGCAAATGGCGTGAACCTGGTGATACAATAAAAGGCGCCTGCCGGGATGTCCTGCACGTTGATAGCGTATGTGCCCAGGCCGCCTGCATGCGCAAAAGTCCATATACGCAACAACTTTCCCGAAGCATCGGTCAGTTCGCAACGGATAGTACCGCGCGCCGCATGCTGGTATCGGAGATAACCGGTCTTTGTAAGTGGATTGGGAAAGATCACCGGACGCTCGGCCTCATTTATCCGGACCGGCACCCAGGGCTGGCCTTGCAAAACGCCCGCACTGACCTGTAACTTGCTGGAAGTGACCATGTTCACCGTGGTCATTTCTCCCAGGCTCCACTCAAGGCTCACATTTTTAGAAGCGCTTCCTCCCGTAGAATTGATAATGGCGGGGGTAATTTCAACCTGTGAAAAGCACGGCTGCATGCCGGCAACAATAAAACAGGCAATAAGCAAGAGAAATGGGTTAAGGGATTTCATAGTTCCTGGGATAGTGGACAACGTTACAAAATCATAAACGCGCACGCTCTTGCTTTATTGAATATCCGGGGGTATTCTGGAGAAGATAAGACAAAACCCTTAACGCTGGTTAACGCTATGTTATCCGGCTCAGGGTCACACCTTCCAGTAATTCGAACTGTTCGGGCAAGGTTCCTACACCTTTAACAGGAATGCTGATGATGAGCGTACAAAAAAGCTGGATGTCTTTTTTGACCACAGTGGCGCCGGCCTGCCGTGCTGTTTTCAGCACCTGGTCCAGCAGCATGTAAGGAAATTCCAGGTTGTATAAAGCTTCTATCGACTTGCTTATCACCGGTGTTAGCTGAAGCGAAAGTGAGGAAGCAGTTTTATAGGCATTGATCAATCCGGGTACGCCAAGCAGGCTTCCGCCGAAATACCGGACTACTACAATGAGGGTGTTGGTGAGTTGGCGACTGTCGATCTGCCCAAGAATCGGGCGCCCGGCCGAGCCGGAAGGTTCACCGTCATCGCTCACCCTGAAATTATTTCCATCTGTACCCAGCCTGTATGCAAAACAGTGATGGGTGGCTTTCGGATGCTCTTTTTTTATGTCGTTAAGCTTTTGCTTGAATTCCTCAATGGATTGAACTGGAAAAGCATAAGCAATGAACTTGCTGCCGCGATCCTTGAACTCTGCTATGGAGGGGGATTGTATGGTGTTGAATTCAGTCATAGGGTCATTTGGTCATTTAGTCATTAGCCGCGAGCTATGAGCTGCGAGCATTGAATTTGGAAAACTTCCAACTTAGCCATAGGCTACCAGGGCTATTGCCCCAATTGCCAGCACTATACCTGCCCAGTTGATGACGGAGAGCTTTTCTTTAAAAAGCAGCCATGCCACTACTGCGCTAAACAGCACTATGCCCATGTTATTAATAGGAATGATTGCCGAGCTATTATCGGAATATTGTTTCAATACCTGGAGCAGGCACCAGATGGAAAAGTAATTAGGAACGCCTATCATGATACCCGCCAGCACTCCTTTGTAAGAGAATTTTCTTTTACCGGTGATGTATTGTGCCAACAAAACCAGCAGGCCTATCGCGGCTGCTACAGAAAAAGCCGTAATGAGGTATAAATTCTTGTTGTCGTTATTAAGATATCCCTGCTCAACATATTTGATCATGGTGTCCAGCAAGCCGCTTCCAATAAACAATACCACCGGCAATAAATAAAGCCAGCTATGCCGTTTGCCTTGCTCTGTGGAAGCACCTTGTTTTTTCTTAGGATAACAGGTAAGTACAACTGCTGCAAGGGCAATTGCAATACCCGTTATCTTCAGCCAGGTAGCTTTTTCATTGTACAGTATTACAGAAAAAACAAAAGGGATCACCAACGAAAGCTTGTTGGCAACAGATGCCACGGCCACTCCCATTTTTTGCGTAGTGAAACCGATGATGTTGAACAACCCGATGAATACGGCTCCCATCAGGCACGACCAACCGAACCAGGGCATGGTGACGATCTCTCCATAATTCAACACACTGCCATGCACTACGCTGCCCGTAATAACGCAGGCGAGATAATTGTATACGATGGCCTGGAAAGTATCTATGCGCCAACGCTCCACTACTTTAAATGCAAGAGTAAGCCAGGATGTAAATACGATGCTTCCTACCAGGTAGATCATGCGCTAATAATGGGTTTATAAATATCAATCCGGTCGTTTTGTAATTGTTGTGCTGACAGTATGCGTGCGTTGGCAATTGTTGGGGATGCAACGCCATCCGGTATCACCATGCTTTCGTTTGTAATGAGACGCAATTCATCCCACATACTTTCATCAATGAAAGACTGCAGCAGGCGGACGCCGCCTTCTACCAGCACACTTTGTATGTTCAGTTGATAAAGCGCGTGAACCAGTTGATGCACAAGATTTACATCCTGCGTAACCCGGTAATATTGGAGGTTGCCCTCTTCCTCATGTTTAATATAATTGAACACGATGGTGCGCACTTCTTTATTGAACAGCTTTAGCGACGAAGGCAAACGCAATTGCGTATCCACTATCAAACGTACAGGATGCTCTCCGTGCCAGAACCTGTTGGTTAATTCAGGGTCATCAAAAAAGGCAGTATTGGTGCCTACCAGTATAGCCGCTTCCTGGCTGCGCCATTGATGAACAAGCCTTCTTGTAAGATCATTCGAAATGGCAAATCTTGCACGATCAGCCCTGGCCATGCGGCCATTGGCTGATTGCGCCCATTTAAGAACAATGTATGGACGATGCAGGGTTTGAAATGTAATGAACCTTTGATTGAGCGCCAGGCATTCTTCTTTGAGCACATCGGTGATTACTTCAATGCCTGCAGCGCGCAATGCGGCTATACCCCTGCCACTTACCTGCACAAACGGGTCCATACAACCCACTACCACTTTTTGTATTTTATGTTGAATGATAAGATCGCAACAAGGTGGAGTTTTTCCGAAATGTGAACAGGGCTCTAATGATACATACAAAGTAGAATGCGGAATGAGCGGAATATCCTGTTCACTTACTGATGCGATGCAATTTACTTCTGCATGCGCCTGTCCATACATCATGTGATATCCCTCACCAATGATGCGATCGTTATGCACCAGCACAGCTCCAACCATAGGGTTAGGCGCAACATGCCCTTCAGCGAGTCTGGCAAGCTGAATGCAGCGGTGTATGTATGATGCGTGTTGAAGCATAATTCACGTGAAGTTTTGGTTTCAGGTTTGAGGTTTAATGTTTAATGTTCTTACGTGCCTGTAAGAACATTAAACATTAAACCTCAA
>JBAVMD010000749.1:0-2980 GCA_049689695.1 Chitinophagaceae bacterium
ATCAAATCCTTTATGTGAAAGCAGCAAATTTTTGGCAAAGCGCTTTAATAACGCTGACTTACCAGCCCCAGATTCACCTGTGATCAGTATATGTTTTTTTAACAACATTAACTTATCCTCCAAAATCTCGTCGTCGGGTAAGCTATTGTTAGACGATGATCTATTTATATCTATCAATGGCATCGGTGATGTATCTGAACTTAATCCGGCTTTTTTGGCTAAAACAGAATCTGAATTATTCGCCCATGTCCACAAATGCGTTAAGTGTTGCATTAATTTTTCCTCAAACTGGCTTCTCCTAGCTAAATTTACGTTTCGTGATGCTAAGAAACTTGCCCATAGCGAAGTCAATTGCGTAACGAGGTGTGAAATTTGGACCTCTGGCAGCTCACGTTTCTCCATAAAAAACTATTAAACTTTAAAATCTTGCTATTAAAAATAGTTAAAATCTCGAACGAATATGGTACAGCCTGAGGGGTGCAATGCTGGAGGTAATTTTTTTTGAGGTTGCAGAATCACAAAAAAAGGTGTTTTCACTCTTTTTTGAGAAGGTAATTTGCATTTGGTTGTTGATATTGATCTGCTCACATTTTTACACTACCTTATTGTAAGCATAGTTTTTTGCATTCACCATATCAGTCAAGAAGTTCAACAGAGACTAACAAAAACTTATACTGCCGTAGTGTATCTAAGAGTTCAACAATTGTAAAATTATAGGCGTGCGTACGACAAGGACTCTTTTGAGGCGTGAACTTTAATTATTTACCACTAAAAAGTGTCAAATTAATGTCGCTGTAGAAACTCACCCAGGAATGGATTCGTTAATTCCTGAACTTGAATTATTTATTGTAAAGTGTGTCAAATTACGCCCCGAAATGACACATCGTAAATGTATGCCGGCTCGTGTTACTTTTTTGCAGTTTTTACCTGTCTAGACAAATATAAAAGTGCCTTATATCTGTTCGTACTTTTATAGACTATTCAAAACGTCAAAATACCCTATAAAAAAATTGTCAACGTGAGTTTGTATGCGAGCTCGATAAACCTGGATTCCTAAAATTTACCTCAGATATATGACAGAAAAAATTCATAGTTACTTATTTAAGATTGCGAACCATTTATCTAAAAAGTCCTTTCACAACGTATTTCGACTAATAAAGAATGCGCGGATACCTATCTGTTACCAAGCTTGTATAATAAAATATCTTGACATCATGTGGCGTCACGGCAAGGCTAAAAATGAAAACACTTCTGTAAAGCTAAATACTCTGATTTATTATAAAGATAATATTCAACTCCATCAACTAGAATAAAATACACCGCCTTTCCGCTTCTATAATATTTACCGAAGGTAAGACCTTCCTTTACCGTATAGTGAATATTCTGAGTACCAGAGTCTTTGTTCATTAAATCAAAAAAATTATTAATGATTTGAACCTGTGAAGAGTCAATATAGATTTCCTTTCGTTCTGCCGGGAAACCACCTGTAGTATAGTTTAACCGTAAAAAAAATTCCTTCCTCTTAGTTATGCTGTTAGTTGCCACCACCCTTGTCACTAAGAGCGCTTTACTAGAATCATAGAAAGTCGTACTAGGTTTTTTCTTGTGTTCATCAATCCTAATGTTGATATAAATTTTCAGCTTCTTCGTTGATCCTTCTTCAAAAAAATAAGTTGTATCCGTTTTATTTTTCGGATCAGAAATTTCTTTATCTTCTTTCTTGTCATCCTGTGCATAAAGAGTAACCGTGTTCAATAGCAAGTAGACTATAAATAATGCTAGCTTCATCACTATGATTTATAGCAGGTGATTAATCTTGTTTGAAATTATATCCTATGCCAAATGAAAACCAACTCCTACCTTGATAGAACCAATCCTTCTTATTCCCTATCATAGCGTCAAATGAAACAAAAGCTCCTATGTTGACTTTCTGCCAGGTATGCATAAGGCCGCCCTGATAATAAGTAATGGCGATTGCGTCTTTTTTGTCATCTCCGGGGTTTTTAAAATATTTGTCTTCGCTTAGGCCAAAACCATAAAGAATAATCGTCCAGAAATTCTGCTTTAATGGGCCACCCGATCTAAGCCGAATTCCAAAAGAATAACTGAGCGTAAATTCCCCTTGGATATCCCAATCCTCTGTATTTCGCTTTGGCCTGAGTTTGAAAGGGTGTACAAGCGGAACACCCACAATTTTTGTGCTTAATAGTGTCTTAGCAAGAGGCGGGAAATCATCTGATTTAACTGCACAATAAAAATTATAACCATTATTCGCACTCGTAAGGGCGGGATCGGTACTTAAAGCTCTTCGAATCCTATAACGAGTTCCTTGGGCAGTGTTATAAGATTCGTAGATGACTTTAGGTAATACTCTGAATACAATATATCCATTCTCATCTTCGGAAATGATTTTATAATCCATGAATCCACCTTCAACGTCAATTAATACTTTGTCATTGTATTTAATCCCATTGATGTCAGAAATTCTAGTGGCTTCAATATTTATTTGCGTTCTATATACATTGGGATTTAACAACACTGCCTTAAGAGTTTGACTTCTTGCCGCAAACGGTAGTAAGACGACCAACAGAATAAGAGAATGCCCTCGCATAGTATGGTAATTTGCAGTTATGGTATTATAAACAAAAGTTGAAAAGCGATAGTGCCATTCGGATGTTAAAATGATTTACAGTTAGCAGGCGGTTATTATGCTCTTATTGTTCACACGTGACGCGCAAAAACACGGCATAAACTGGTTGATAGCCTATTTAAGTGAATATACAACTACAAACAATTTCATAATACCGTTAAAAAACGGTTTTTTCCAAGCTATTGCATAAGCTAAGATGTTGTAATATATTATGGTCCATCCATCAGTTGCAACAACAAGTAGTAGCACTAATGACAAATATCTCTGTCGCTTTTTTTGACGGCAGTTTAGGCGGTTATCTGGTGTACTGAAATAATTGGAGGCTCGGGC
>JBAVMD010000750.1:0-10818 GCA_049689695.1 Chitinophagaceae bacterium
GCAAATACCATGGAAGGCTTTTTAAGCTCGATGGAAAATTTCATTCGATGCCGGAGTTTAAAGAGGTTAGGGATTTTCCTTCAGTTGATGATGATCTTCACCAACTGCCATTGTTCCAATGGGGCAACTGGCTGTTTACGGGCCTCAATGCGCAACTTCCTGCCCCGGAATTTCTTCAGCCGATGATGGACCGTGTTGGCTGGATGCCGGTGAATGAATTCAGGTTCAGGGCCGATCTTTCCAAAACATATACCGTAAACGCCAACTGGGCATTGTATTGCGAGAATTACCTGGAAGGGTTTCATATTCCATTTGTACATGCAGGACTGAACACGGTAATCGATTATGGAAATTATACAACAGAACTGTTTTCATATTCAAACCTGCAGTTAGGCATTGCAAAAGAAGGTGAAGAATGTTTTGATCTTCCACCTACATCCATTGACTATGGCAAGCGGGTAGCTGCTTATTACTTCTGGGTATTTCCCAACATGATGTTTAATTTCTATCCCTGGGGTTTATCCGTGAACATCGTAAAGCCCGTAACGCCTTCGCAAACGAGAGTTGATTTCTTGTCTTACGTATGGAAGGAAGAAAAGCTGAGCAGCGGCGCAGGATCAGGATTGGATAAAGTAGAAATGGAAGATGAAGAAATAGTAGAGAACGTACAGAAAGGAATCCGTTCAAGATTTTATCAGCATGGACGGTATTCAGTTACCCGTGAGCAGGGCACGCATCATTTTCACAGATTGCTGGCGGAGTTTATGAAATGATTTCACGCAAAGACGCAAAGAAAGACGCAAAGCCGCAAGGTTAGACGAGTCTTTGCATCCTTGCGTCTTCCTTTGCGTCTTTGCGTGAAATCCATTCACAATAACATCCATAAATTACAAACCCTTTGCCTCAACTCGAACGCAAACTCGGCACTTACGCCTGCATCTCCATAGTTGCGGGGGCGGTGATCGGCAGCAGCATTTTTATGAAGCCCGCTACCATGGCGGCGCAAACAGGTTCGCCTATTATTCTTCTGGCGGTTTGGGTGGTGGCCGGCATCATATCACTTTTTGGCGGAATGATCAATGCAGAAATAGGATGCATGCTGCCTAAAACAGGCGGTCAGTATGTTTACTTCCGCCACATGTACGGTGAGTTCTTTGCATTCCTGTATGGGTGGGCCGGCTTTATTGTGATCAACACTGCTGCCATTGCGGCGATTGCATTTGTGTTTGCAGCTTACACGGAATATTTCATTACACTGCCCCGGTTTCCTGAATCAACGGAAATGTCTGTGGAATGGATCATTCCTTTTGTAGGTAAAATATATCCACTCAAGTTCGTTGGCATTAAAGCGCTTGCCATAATAGTTATTTTTATCATCACCGCTGTAAATTATGTGAGTCTCAGGTTCGGCGCCGCAGTGCAGTTGTTCTTCACCGTTATAAAGGTTGCTGCGCTGCTGTTGCTGACAGGTATTATATTTTTTTCAGGCAAAGGATCAACACAGCATTTTATTACGCCTGCTACCGGGGCCGATTTTTCTACCTGGGGCATCATTGTGGGTTTTGTTGCCGCAACATCAGGCGCGCTTGCCGCTTACGACGGATGGAATAATCTTGGATTTGTAGCGGGTGAAATAAAAGATCCGCGAAAGAATATCCCGAGAGGGCTATTCATCGGCATCGGTATATGTATATTGATGTATGTGCTCACCAACCAGGCTTATTTATACATGTTGCCGGTAGAAGAAATGCAGCGGTCGAACCTGGTGGCTGCAGATGCGCTGGCAAAACTGGGAATGGGCGGCGCAGCGCTCATTGCATTGCTGGTGATGCTGTCAACCATCGGCGCAACTAATGGCAACATACTTCCCTGCGCACGCGTAATTTACGCCATGGGAGAGGAGAAGAAATTTCCATCGTGGGCTGGCAAAGTGCATCCGCGCTTTCATACGCCGGGAAATGCTCTGTGGCTTCAATGCGTATGGGCCTGCGTATTCGTGCTCACAGGTTCGTTCGACATGCTTACAGATATGTTCGTGTTCATTACCTGGATATTTTACGGCTTCGCCGCTTATGGCATTTTTATTCTCCGGCGTAAAATGAAACCATCAGCTGATAAAGAAGAACAGCTTTACAGAACCTGGGGATATCCTGTAGTGCCCATCATCTTCATTGCATTTGCTGCCTTGTATTTTGTTTTGACGATCTATAACGACGTCACTAATTATACTTCGGGCAAAGCGCCGGTGATCAATTCTGTGCTGGGATTGTTATTAACAGGGGCAGGTGTGCCGGTGTATTATTATTTTAAAAGGAAACAGGGGAGAGATGATAACACGAATCTGAAGCACGAATTACACGAATAAGATTACAGCTCAACTCTCACCTTACTGGTATAATACCTGCTGAGCGAGTCCTTAATGCGCGTAGTATCGGCTGCGGTGGCGGGAATAAGAAAATACAGCTTGTAAGCGCTGGAATCGATGCTTTCCATTTTGATATCGATGAAGTAGGATTTCAACTGGTTGTACCGTTTTAATGCTCTTTTCTTATTATTGGTTGTTTCTAAAATGAATTTATAAGCGCCGGGGTTCAAAGATGCATAAGTCGTTACTGATGTATTGGCGCTGTCTGTCTGCGGCCGCGAAAGCGAATCTGTTTTGAGATTGGTTGAATCCGCAGCCGGTGGAATAATGTTCTGTTTGATCTCCTGTAAATTGGCAGCTCCATTGTTCTGGTTATAGAGAAAATATCCGCCCAGCACCACAATGGCCAGCCCCCCTACAATAAGCAAAGCTACAATGATCTTCTGCCAGGGGTTTACCGACGGAGCATATTTCTCATCGTCAAAAACCGAACGCTTCTTATCTGTTTGTTCTGTTTTTTCATTTCCTTTCTGATCGTTTGTTATGACCAGTTCACGCGCAACAAACTCATACCTGCCCTCTTTTCCTTTTTGAACCGTGCCAACGCCTTCAATGTAAAAAGGCTTGCCGATGTTGAGCAACTGCAATCCGTTCTCGATATAAGAGTTAAGGTCTGCAATGGCCAGGGGTTTGATCTTGCCGGTATTTTGCTTGATGAAATCGATCAGGCTATCGTCTGCCTGCTGAACTCCCCCGTATTCGAACCGGATATCGGCTGCGGGAAGCGCGGCATCACCCTGAACACTTTGTTGCTGTCCGCTGTAGCGGAAGCTGCCAAGGCCGGGTAGGCGGAGCAATTGATGCTCCCTTAAATAATGGGAAAGAAGCAATGGTAATTTCACATAATTGGATTTTGACCGCTCCGGGCACAAACAGCGGCTGCAACACATAATACGCACATCGGCTTCGCTTTATTGTGTAACTGCCTAATTTTGGAACATGGAAAAAACCATTAGTGAGTCGGAAGAGCGGTACATTGAATACTGGGAAAAAAACCGCCTGAAGGAAAAAAGGCTGGCAAACCAACTGCTGATTGGCCTGCCCCTGGGTATTTTATTTGGTGCGCCGGTGATGCTTAACCTGTTCTCAGGCTGGTACAAGCGGGCCGGCATGCAGGCCAATACCAGCTTGAACCCCATTGTGTTGCTGGTAGCCGTGCTGCTGATCATCGTATTCGTGGCCGTTTTTTCTATGAAGCATAAATGGGTAATGAAGGAGCAGCAGTATAAGGAGTTTGTGGCGAAGCGGGACAAAAAAGTTTAAGGTTTCGGGTTTCGGGTTTAAGGTTCTTAAATTCTGAGAAGATTATCAATAGCAAAATTATAGTTGCTATTACACGACTCTTAACGGAGAAAAACCTTAAACCCGAAACCTTAAACCCGAAACCCAAGCTCTATGCAGCAAATCCACCCACCCAAATGTCTATATTTGCAGCTTACCTAACCAACCGAGATTATGATGAAGTTTTCATGGTGCTTCCTTGTTCTGGGCGTTTTGTTCACTGGTTGTTTGAAAACCGACAAAGGCTGTCCTTTCAAAGAAAGTTCTGCGGTTGCGCCGTTAACTGAGCAGCAGCAGATCGAAGTTTTTCTTTCTAACAATGGCCTTTCGGCTACCAAGCACCCAAGTGGTATGTATTACCAAGTGCTGTCTCCCGGTTCGGGCGCTAATCCTAACCTGTGCTCCGTGGTAAGTGTAGGGTATATAGGCAAGCTTATGAACGGGAACATATTCGATTCAAAGAACATTATTGCTTTCGACCTCGGCAGGCTGGTAGAAGGCTGGAAAAAAGGCGTTCCCCTGATACAGAAAGGCGGTAAGATCAAATTGTATATTCCGCCTTCGCTGGGTTACGGGTCATCTGATATTAAAGACAGTGGCGGAAATGTTATTATCCCCGCCAATTCGATCCTGATTTTTGACGTCGAGTTGTTCGACGTGAACTAAGACTATCTGCTGACGTTAAAGCCCTGAAGGAAATCTTCAGGGCTTTTTCTTTTAATTTTGAATAAACCATTTGCCTTGTCACACGAAGCCATCTCTGTATTCGACATTTTCAAGATAGGTGTAGGTCCGTCGAGCTCACACACCCTTGGCCCCTGGCGGGCAGCCCAGCGATTTACTGATTCGCTGGCAACTGCCGGCAGGTTGCTGGATGTAACTGCCGTGCGGGTTTTGCTCTATGGATCCCTCGCCAAAACGGGCAAAGGCCATGGTACTGATATAGCAGTACAACTGGGCCTTGGCGGCGATGATCCAGTTACTTTCGATGTGCACCTGATAGACGCCAAGATCCGCGACATCGCCACCATGAATAAACTGATGCTGCACGGTAAGCATGAAGTGGATTTCGATCCCCGTGAAGACATCGATTTCCTCATGGGCGAGAGTCTTCCTTTTCATCCCAATGCCCTCACTTTCCTGGCCAGCATGCACAATGGAGATGAAATAGCAGAAACTTATTATTCCGTTGGCGGCGGTTTTGTGATTAAGGAAGGTGATTCAGGTGGTGACGAGATTGAAGCGCCCTTGCCTTTCCCGATCGACAAATCTGAAGAACTGCTGCACTGGTGCATGAAAACAGGAATGGCCATTCACGAGGTGGTCATGGAGAATGAAAACACCTGGCGGCCAGAGGCCGAAACAAAGGCGGGTATGCTGCGCATCTGGACGGTGATGAAAGAATGCATGTATCGCGGCGCGCATACTACGGGTATACTTCCCGGCGGACTGGAAGTAAAAAGACGGGCATTCGACCTGAATAAAAAATTACTGGAAGCAAGGCCGTATAAAGATTATGATGAATGGATCGCAGCCATCAAAGAAGGCGGAGGTAATTTCAAATACATACTCGATTGGGTGAGCTGTTTTGCCCTGGCGGTAAACGAAGAAAATGCTTCGTTCGGGCGGGTAGTAACTGCGCCCACCAATGGAGCTGCCGGTGTTATACCGGCGGTGCTGCAGTATTATGTTGTTTTTTGTGAAGGAAATAAAGAAGATAAAATAATTCAGTTCATGCTTACCGCCGCCGAAGTAGGAAGCATTTTTAAGAAAGGGGCAACCATTTCTGCTGCAATGGGTGGCTGCCAGGCGGAGATCGGAGTTTCATCGGCTATGGCTGCTGCAGGACTCACGGAAGCTTTAGGCGGCACACAACGGCAGGCCCTTATGGCAGCCGAGATTGCGATGGAACATCACCTGGGCATGACCTGCGACCCCATTGGCGGACTAGTACAAATTCCCTGCATAGAACGCAATACCATGGGCGCTATCAAAGCCATCACAGCTTCGCAGCTTGCTTTGCAAAGCGCTCCTGATTATGCAAAAGTTTCGCTCGATGGAGTTATCAGGACCATGTGGGACACGGCCAAGGATATGAACTTTAAGTATAAAGAAACCGCCGAAGGCGGGTTGGCCATAAATGTGCCGCTGGGGTTGAAGGAGTGTTAGACGGACAGTAACGAAATTCCCACTGATCTTCTGGATAAACGGAGCATTCAGGTGCAACCTGAGGAAGCATAATTTCATGATAGCAGAAACGTTCAGTGACACGAAATGATTAGAGGCTTCGCCTTTTTTCTCCGCAAGGACCCGGGATTTAAAAAGGCGAAGCCTCTTGCGCCTCTGCGTCTTCCTTTGCGTCTTTGCGTGAAACCAATTCTATTTCTTCAGCAACTTAAAATGCTCTACACCCTGGGATGAAGACACTCGCAGAAAATAACTTCCCGCCATTAAATGTCCCAAACCTTCAATCGAGATCCTGTTGCTTCCTTTTTGCAATTGAGCGGTCTTTGCAGTCAATCGCCTGCCTGATAAATCCCATAGAGAAAGATCAACACGCTCATCGTTTTCGGATTTGATCGTTATCGTAAAAGCATTTTGGAATGGATTAGGAGCAATGCCTACATTGCTTTCTACTAATTGCGCAGGTTCTTCTGCTAATGTGCGGGTAAAGCTTTGCTCGCAAAGCGGCTTGCCGCTTAAAGTAAAAAAGTTCACTTTCGCAGCATACCTGCCGCCCGGCAGAGGAATATTTACTGCATCAGAAGGTTGGATGAAGTCCTGCTCAAATACTTTCGTCCCGCTGCTGATATCAGATATAATAACCCTGACAACCTGAGCCTGGGCCAGACCAGAAATATGTAATTGCGCATTGCCGCCTGCAATATTGATCTTGCTGCAATCAGGAGCAGGTTTAAGTTCCATGATCGATTGCGCCGCGGCTTCTTTGGTTGGATGTAGTGGAAACGCGAACGGTGGTGTGATCATCCCTGCCATCAGGGCCTTCGCCGTATCGGCTTCTTTAGTATGCGCGAACTGGTAATTACCACGGGCAGGGTCTGCAAAAAGGTCTTTCAAGCCGTTCGGATTATCCCGCAGATCGATAACGATGCTTGCAGCATCGCGGCCTGATTCAGCTTTCCAATCTGAAAATGAAGTAACGCTTGTGTTGCCTGAAGATGAATTTGCAACCGACCACAGGAAACCCTCGCCGCGCACGATCACATAAACATTGCTGTCTGCTGCAAAATTTCCAATGGCATTCTTGTCAACAGAGGCCACGCTTGCAAAACGCCCCGGGGGCACATCACAGATAATGATGTTCCTGCTAAACTTTGTATTGGCTCCGGGAGTGGCGAACAATCCGGCCGGCGTTGCAATCCCATCCCAATCTGTTTTAAGATGGAATATATTATTACTTGCATCTATGCTCACGCGGCTGTTTACAAAACTGAATACGGTGGTGTATTCAGAAAAAGGACTCTGGTTGCTGCTGTTCCCGCTTGTTTTAATGAGATTATTGCGCATAATCGTTCTTGCAGTAAGGTCCACAGGGTTGCTGATGCCCGAGCGCCCAGAGATATTATTGAAAATATTATGTTCAAACAACAGGTCTGTAGCTATGCCGTTCCAAAACACCATCGCATCCGTTGCATAATTATCCTTTACTATTACACTCTTTACCATGGTTGTGCCAAAAGCATTGAAGCTGTAACCCGCTTCGCCAAAAAAACTGTTGTCGGTATAAACAACCTCGTCAATGTATGAACTTGAGCCGCCGCCCTGGTGTGCAAAAGGCCCCGTTTGCGTTTCGTAGAAAATATTGCCTGAGAATGTGGAACGGTTACCCGCGCCTTCTGTTTCATAATTCACAATAGGGATGCTGCCCTGTGCCAATCCTTTTGTACCCTGTAAAAAAAGATTGTGCTCGATGCTGCCACTATAAAACACTACCGCGTGCGTTCCATAGCCGTTGAAAATACATTGGCGGATAAGGGTGCTGTCGCCAAAGCCGTTGCCATAACCATGGCCTGATGGCTCTACAATAAGTTTTTCCAGCTGCGCATCAGCATGCACTGCAAAATCTCTTGCTGTGATCTCGTAGCGGTATCTGCCTGTGCCGGGCACAGCATTGTCTGATGTGTTGATGTAGATCATCTCAGAGGGGGAGTCGAGTTGGTCTGTATAATAGCTACCGTTAGTATTGTTGGCAGCATAAACAGAGGCGGCCATTGGCATCATCCTTCTTGCAGAAAACGGGGCTGTTTTTTCCAGCAGTGTGTCGATCTCATATATCAACAGGAAATTGTAATTGGGGCTATATATGCTCACCTCGTGAGCAACTTTCTTTTCATACAGGTCTGTTCTTCCCGGGCTGGGCGTCCAGCCTGAATTATGGACCTGCATGCCGGATATGCGTGCAAACCCTTGAGCGCTGCCAGGCACATGAAAAGTTTTTAAAATAACTCCTTTATCGGCATCAAGTTGCTCGCGAAAAAGATTATTGGCTTTGAGCCCAATTATTACCCTGGAAGCTTGCGGTGCTATGGCAGTGATTGCAGCTTCCGATCCATCTATGGTTTTCTTGGGTAGAGTAGTGGTGCCTGGATTATTATCGTTGCCATCATTGGCTATAAAAATATCAGGTTGGTCCTCATCCGGCGAAAGTATTTCAGCTGATTGTTGTTTTGCGGGTGCAATGATTTGTTTGGGAGTGGATTTTTTTTGTTGTTCAGCCGGCTTGCATGCCAGTTCCCTTTCTGCAGACTTTTCAGATTTATTAAAATTGAACGCAGCATAATGGTATTTGGCCTGCAGGCCCACGAGTATAAGCAAAGCAGTAGCTAGCAATATGCATTTGATTGCGTGTTTCATAATAGCCCGTTGTAAAAGGATAATTAAAAAAGAGTACGTTTTAAAACGATTAATGGGTAATCAGAAGGGACACGGATGAGGTGAATATCGATTTGATTTTCACGTATGCAAATCGGTTGCCAGCGGCGTGCAACGCATTATGTAGAAACATTTTGTGGAATAAAGTATTAATGAGTTCGCTTGGGGTGCGCAAGAGGCTTCGCCTTTTTAAATTCCAAGTTCTTGCGGAGAAAAAAGGCGAAGCCTCTTTTCGCGAATAGCGCAGTCGCGTAAAATCTGTACACGCTAATCTGAGAAAAATACATTTTTAAACCGATGTTTTTCACATGGAAATGCATTACTGGCAAAATAGCTTTGCGCCGCATATGCGTGAGAAGTTATAAAACCAGTGAAGCTATTGTGAAGACTGTAATGATCGATACGTCCATACTAATTGAGTTTTATCGCAAAACCGATAAAGCGAATTCTGCGTGGTTTAAACTGGTTGGACAACAATACGATTTCGTAATTTCATCTATCACGAAATACGAAATTTATTCTGGCGCTACAGAAAATCAGTTGAAATTTTGGAATGATGTGCTGAAGAAGATCAAGGTTATTCCTTTTGATGAGAACTCCGTAGATGCAGCTATTTCAATAAATAAAAAACTAAAGCTAAAGCGCAAGCAGATAAGCCATGCTGACTTGTTTATCGCGGCAACAGCAGTAGCTCACAATCTTCCGTTTGTTACGTTGAATAAAAAGCACTTCGAAAGGGTAGAAGCGTTAAAGATGATAGAATAGATAGAGCTTTATAGAAGTCCGGTCTTTCTCCATTGGTTAATGGCCTTCCTGTTGTTTTGTATTACTGCCAATTGTTTTTTGGTAGCAACCGGACCGTTTAACAACAAGGTTGCTAAATCAGAATGGGATGTGCTGATTTTTGTTTCCGCGTTTATTTCTGACCTTAATTTTTCAAGCTTTTCCACGGGTAAACCTTTTACGATTTTGAGTAAATAGTTAAAGGGTATATGTGCTGGCAGTTGCATACCCAAAATTAAAAAACTTTTTTCGGGTTTTGAATCTTCTCAGAAAAAAAATATTTTATCCGGATAATGAAGTGACTCGCTATGAGAAAAGTGGAATTCCTTTTTTGTGATGAAAGATTTCACGCAAAGACAGCAAAGAAAGACGCAAAGAAGAACAACAGGGAACGCGGATTATCAGGATCCCGATAGCTATCGGGAGGATTTGCGCTGATATTTTTTGCGAGCATCATAATACATAACTTTAAAATAAGCAAAGAAGATTTTTGAATTATCAATTAAGATGTTTACTGAATTCATCAGCGTAAATCCTCCCGATAGCTATCGGGATCCTGATAATCTGCGTTCCCGTTTTTCTTTTCGCCTTCGCGAACTTTTGCGGTTTTGTGTGAAACCTTCTAAGAACTTATCGTCATTTCGAAATAAGTTTCCCCGCTTTATAATGTTCAATTTTTAAAGTATCGCCTGACTCGTCAAAATATATCCACGTACTGTCTTTTATAAAAGCTTTTTCTCCAATCGATATTTCCTCCAGCGAATCGGCTACAAAGTGCTTAAGCGCGTAGGTCATTGTTCCGGAAGTATAGTTCCAATATTCGCTTTTGTAAATTTTATTATTGCGATGTGCTATTGTTGTAGACGCCAGGTAGGCATTGCGTGTCAAATCAATTGCGTTGAATGCCAGCAGGAATGGGATGGGCGTACAAAAGAAAATACAGATCATAGAACGCATTATCATCTTTTTCTTCAATAGCACTTTTCTATCCAAAAAGAAAAACCCCATCGCCATAACAAAAGCAATCAGCCATATTGCAGGAAACAACACAAAACCAAAAGCCATCGCTGCGCCGCCGCCACCCGGCTGAACAACCATATAAAAATATGAACCCGCTGTCAGGAGATGTGCTAAGACTGCAATAACAACTAACGGGAGGAGAGGCTTCATTGGCTTGCCATTGAAATATAAATGTAGCGTAATGAGCTAAAAATAGCCAGCGTACCTACGCCAGCTATTCTTATTTTAATTTTACTTTTTGAACTTTCCCCGGATGCTTATAATTTGTTTCTTGATGCTTAACGAAACTAATTCATTAACGGGTTCACATCAATCTCCTTTATATCCACCTCCGTATAATCCCTGATCACATTATACAATGTCCCTCTCTCTACCGGCCTTCTTTTTACCTGTTTAATAAGCGTCACCAATTGCGC
>JBAVMD010000751.1:0-4334 GCA_049689695.1 Chitinophagaceae bacterium
TCATTAAGTCAATCGGTCATTGGGTCATTTAGTCATCGGTGGTTTCGCAATAGGATCAATGACCTATTGACTTATTGACCCAATGACCAATGACTATTGACTTATTGCCCCCAAAGCCTGTTCTATATCCTCAATCAGGTAATCCGGTTCTTCCAGCCCAAAATAAAACCGAATCATCCGGTGCTCACGGTCTGCCGGGTTGAATGAGGCCGGGTCCATAGACGCACATTTAGGGATGGCCAGGCTTTCATGACCTCCCCAGCTGACTGCCATAAGTATGTGACGCAACGACTCGCAAAAAGTAACAACCTGCTCCATTCTTTCTGCTTTCAATACCACTGTTACCAGTCCGCAGGCACCTTTCATTTGTTTTTTTGCCAGTTCGTACTGAGGGAAGCCTGCGTCAAATGGAAAGATCACCTCTTCTATTAAAGGATGCTGCTTCAGGTATTCCACCAGTCGTCCGGTGGTACGTGTTATCCGCTCAAAACGAGCAGGCAGGGTACGCAACCCGCGGATGAGCAGCCAGGCATTGAAAGGCTGAATGCCGCTTCCGATGGTGAGGTACTCGCTGTTGAATATTCTTTTCATCATGGCATGGCTGCCGCTGATCACTCCACCCAATGTATCGCTATGCCCTCCAATATATTTGGTGGCAGTTTGCATGGCTATGTCTATGCCCAAGGCAATAGGCTGCTGGTACAAAGGCGTGCAATAGCTGTTGTCACAAACAGTAATAATGCCCCGCTGCTTTGCCAAAGCCGCTACAGCCTGCAGGTCCTGCAAGGCATAATCCCAGGAGTTGGGCGATTCAACATAAATAAGCGTGGTATTGGAGCGTATCGCTTCTTCAAAATGCCCGATCCTTGTTCCATCTATATAAGTAGCGGTAATTCCGAAGCGCGGCAACATCACGTCAAGCATTCTCTGCACCCAGGTGTAGGGCTTTTTTATGGAAACAACGTGATCGCCTGATTTTACATTGGCAAGTATTGCAGCAAAAACTGCAGCTGCCCCGCTGTTGAATACCAGGCAATCCTCCGCTCCATCCAGCGCTGCCAGTTTTTTTCGAAGGATGTCAACCGTAGGGTTCAGCCCGCGGCTGTACAGGTAACCGCCCATCTCGTCTTCAAACGCCTTCCTCATATCCGCTACTTTCTTAAAGGCGAAATTGCTGGTTTGCGCTATCGGCGGAGAAACGGCGTTGAAATAATTTGCACGCTCCTCGCCCAATTCGTTCAGGATAAAAGAAAGGTCCATTATAGCTTCGGTTTTCTCAAATTAGTGGTAGCAAAATAAATAAGAAGAAATCCTATGAATACTGACGTCCCTATAACAGCATACATCGGGTCTGTAATGGCAATAACGGTGCCCACGAATACGTAGGCGATGATAAATATCAATGGCAATATGGGATAGAGTTTCATGGAATAGATCCCTTTGCCATCAAGGTGCTTTGTCCGCTTTCGTAAAATAAAAATAGTGGCCGCCGAAGTAGCCATGCCTATCGAATCAAGGAAAATAGTAAAGCTGAGTATCTCATTGAATTTATCAGCAAAGAAGAGCACTACTATACAGATGGCGGCAAAAACGGTAAGACTGATGGTCAATACATCTTTTTTTTCATCTTTTTTGCGGAACGCAGCCGGGAGAATGCCGTCCTCGCTCATGGCATACATTACCCTTGGGTTGCTTAACAACAGCACGTTCACGTAGGCGAGCACCGCAACAAACAGCAGGATGGAAGAAACATACCTGCCGGTTTCGCCGAACATTTTTCCTGCAATGATGGCGGCTATTCCGGAAGTTTCTTTCAGCTCATTAAATCCTATCACTTTATAATAGGTATAGCTTACCGAGAGATACAAAAGAATGATGATCAGAATACCGGTAAAAATGCCTCTTGGGATGTTTTTCTGTGGGTTAATGATCTCATCCCCGAAGTTGATGGTTTGCTGGTAACCGCCGTACGTAAAAGAAGTTGCCTTCAACGCTACGCCAAAAGACAGCAGTATGGCCCCGAATGTTTGCGTTTCCAGGTCTACTGCAGGTTGGGGGGCATTGTTGTACAATGAAGGAAAAAAGAGGGCTGAGATCAATACCAGCACCATGCTGATCTTTATGATCATTAAAACATTCTGCGTTTTGGAGCTCATCCTCAGCCCCATCAGATTAACCCCGTAAAAAATAACTATGGCCGCCATGGCTATCATGGCCTTTACAAAATCCGAAGAGCCGGATGTAAAAATGATCGGGGCAATATATTCAGCGCCTATCAGCGCAACTCCCGAAAGCGAAGCCGCGTTTGAGATGAGGATAATACAATTAATGGCAAAGGCGATGGACGGATGATAGGCGTAAGAGAATATCTTATAATAACCGCCCGTTACAGGGTATCGCGACCCGATCTCAGCATAAGTGAGCGCTCCGCAAAAAGCTACCAGGCCACCCAATATCCAGGCGCCGAAAAACAGCGAAGGAGTAAGAGCGGCCTGTGCGGCATCTTTGGATGTTCTGAAAATGCCCATGCCAATCACCAGTCCTATAACGATCATAGTAAGATCGAAAAGATTGAGTTTGTTTAGCTTTGCCATGGCCTGAAAATAAAGAAATATTGTTTGCGAATCCATGTTTCACGCAAAGCCGCTAAGATTCGTGAGGATGCAAAGGAGAACAACAGGGAACGCGGATCATTAGGATTTACGCTGATAATTTTTGTGAACATCGTAACATATAACTTGAAAATAAGTAAAGAAGATTTTAAAATTATCATTTAAGATGCTACCTAAATTTAAACTGCGTAAATCCTAATGATCCTAATGATCCTAATGATCCGCGTTCCCTGTTGTTCTCCTTTGGCCCTTGCCAAACTTTGCGGCTTTGCATGAAACAAGATCCGTCTCTCCATCAACTCAATACCTCTGATGAAAAAAGTTTACCTGATTTTACTATCCGCACTTCTGTCACTTGCAGCAAGATCGCAGGAAGAACGTGTTCCTGATTCTATAGCCGTCGATACATTATCCGAAGTGATCGTTAGCGGGTTTGAGCTTGGCCGCAGCTCTTTTAAATCTTCATTTGTTGTAGCACAACTAAGAATGAATAATGCGGACCGCTACAATAAAACCTCTCTCGTGAATGGTTTCAATACAATAGCTGGGGTTAGAATGGAAGAACGCTCACCCGGAAGCTACCGCATCAATGTAAGAGGAAGCTCGCTTCGCTCGCCCTTTGGCGTAAGGAACATCAAAATATACTGGAACGGCATCCCCATCACCGATCCCGGGGGAAATACTTATTTCAACCAGTTTGCTTTAAATAATTTTTCATCTATTGAAATTTTTAAAGGACCTGCGGGCAGTCTTTACGGAGCCGGCACCGGTGGACTGGTACTGATGCAATCATTCGAAAATTCATGGAAGCCTGGCGTGAGCATTGAATATGCAGGCGGGAGTTTCGGCCTGCATAATGTTTTTGTTACTGCAAAAACCGGGGGGAACAACAATCGCAGCCTGCTTACTTATGCTCATAACGAGCACGATGGATACAGAATACAATCTGCCGTAAGGCGAGATAACATGAGCTGGTCGTCTTTATACAGGTTATCACCCAGGCAGGAGCTTATGGCAAGCGTGTTGTTCACCAATATGTATTATCAAACGCCGGGCGGACTTACAAAAACTGAATTTGACAATAACCCGAAAGCAGCACGACCCGCAGCCGGAGGTTTTCCGGGGGCCGTGCAAGCCAAAGCAGCCATCTATCAAAAAAATTTACTGGCTGGCATTCAGCATCGTTACAAAATCGATACGCATTGGTCTAACACAACCGCATTGTATGTAGCCTATGCACAAATAAAAAATCCCACCGTACGTAATTACGAAAGAAGAAGTGAGCCGCATGCAGGCGGAAGAACAAGTTTTTCCTGGGAAAAGGAAACAGCACAATCAGTAATAAAGATCGTAGCGGGCGGTGAGTTGCAGGAAGGCTTTTTCAATACAAAAGTTTTCCAGAATAGGCAGGGCGTGTCAGACACTTTACAAACAGACGACGACATCCGCTTTCATACATACAATGTTTTTGCGCAGGCAGACCTGAGCATTGCAGACAACTGGTTTATTACTGCAGGGACCAGCGTGAACAACAGCAAGGTTGAGTTTACCCGATTGAATCAATATCCTTTACGTGTTCAATCGCGCACTTACAGAACGGAGTGGGCGCCGCGGATTTCCATATTGAAAAATTTTCATGAAAACACTTCTGTGTTTGCAATTGTATCTAAAGGTTTTTCTCCCCCAACCCTTGCGGAATTGCTGCCATCGACCAGCAATATC
>JBAVMD010000752.1:0-5437 GCA_049689695.1 Chitinophagaceae bacterium
TTGTACACCAATACCCATCCATCTGTCTGATTGTAATCAAATGCAATAGCCGGCTCAAATGACTGATTACTTCCCGAAGCCCATGGAACAAGAACAGGGTTACCGGCTGGCGTTGGCATGTAATCCGTGTTCTCCCAGGTAAGCGGGTGTGTAGGAATGATTGCGTGATTGTTAGAATTATCAACAGCTATTGATGCTGTCTTTAAATCCTTTTTACAACTGCACACAGAAAAAACAACTAACAACAGGGCAATACATTGCCCGACATTTTTTCGCATAAAATAAGATTTAGTTTTTTTTAGTGAGCCGCGAAAATATATACTAATGGCTTTAGTAAATCTTATTTTTTAGCCTTTAACAATCCCTATTTTTTTGATAATTGTGGACAGCCGCCAATCAAAAACACCTATCGGAATTCTGGCGATTTTTATGCACTATTTTGATATCTATTTCAAAAAAAAGAGGCTGCCTAAGGCAGCCTCTTTTTTCATTCAATATCAACAAACACTAAAGATTAGCAGTCTTCAGCTTCTTGGGTATTTTAACTTCTACCGTTTGTGCGCTGCCGTTGCGGCGGAGCTTTACTGACATAGAAGATTTATCTTTTGTTGCGCGTGCAGCTTCTGCAAGTTGATCTGCGCTGTTGGTTTCCTTGCCGTCAAACTCGGTGATGATATCGCCATCTTTGATACCAGCTTTTTCTGCGGGTGACTCATCATCAACACTCAGCACTTTTACACCTTTTCCATCTTCAGTGTCCTGGGCATGAATGCCGAGACGGGGACGTCCGAAATAAGAGAAACCCTGGCCAAAATCACTTTTGAAATCGAATGAAGGTTCAAGATCAGCCAAACCCTGCATTCTTGGAGCGGTAGTAATAGAATAACTACCGGAAGTTTTGCCTAATGTTACAGTCTCACTGCGTTCTTTTCCCTCACGCAGGTAAGTGATCGCAACTTTCTCTTCGGGCTTGTGCTTACGGATTGCAGTAGTGAGATCATCATGATCTTCAATTTTAGTCTCACCAACGCGGGTAATGATATCACCTTCTTTTAATCCTGCTTTGCCAGCAGCTGTTTTCTCGCCTACGTCTGTAATGCGTGCGCCTTTATCGTTCTTTTCTGTAGTTACACCCAGGTATGCGCGGTCTTTCATATCCATAAAGCCGTCGTAGTTCCAGGTTTGTCCGCCCCTGAAAGGAGAAACAGTATAAGCACGAGCTCCATTTAAAAGCGAACGGCTGCGGCGTACGGAAATATCATCATCTTTAAAATCGTCAATGGGTTTGCCATTTACGGTTACTTCACCGTCTTTCACTTCAACAGTTACTTTAGCATCTTTGTTGGTCTTTGTTATAATGATCACCTCATCGTGATCACCCATTTTGTTCTTGCTTTTTTCTTTTTCCTTTGCTTCCTGGGCAAACAGGGATGTGGAAATCAACACCGCCATGGCAATTCCACTTGCTTTTAAAAGATATTTTTTCATCGCTAAAAAGTTTTAAATGATAACTACGTCGTTTTTCGTAGATTCAAATATAGGGATATAATTCAAATACGAAAAATTTCGGAAATGTTAAATTCAACCGTTCGTCAAAATTTTATTCGCGGGTGCGGGCCCCGTGCTTTGCAGGAGCAGGGACAAAAGAATGGAAATTGGGTGTTACTGACCCGTCAATAAGCCCGGCACTTCCCAATGCCAAAGCCAGAACGATATCAGCTATCTGTTTGGAATTCAATGTTTCTAATTCATCTTCTACCGAATGATAATGCGGGTCAGACGGTCCGCCAGCCATGATGGTGTGAGCAGTTATATTCAGTTCAGCAAAAGGCAGGTTATCAGATCTGTAAAACAGGTCGTTCGCAACAATATCGTCTTCAAAGTAACCCTTACTGTAAATCTTGCGGTTTGCATTTTCCAGTCCCTTATTCAATATTGCTGGAAGGTCAGAGAAACGGGCACCGGTAATATATGGCTTGCCGTATTCACCACTGGCGCTTCTGCCAAGCATTTCCAGGTTAAGCACTGCCTTGAAATTTTCCCGCTTTATGTTTTTTACAAATTCATAGGAGCCGCGCATGCCTAATTCTTCCCCTGAAAAAGCTATGAATAAAATGGTACGCTCATTATTTTTTAAACGTCCGAAATATTTTGCCAATGCAATAATGCCAGCTACACCGGAGGCATTGTCGTTAGCTCCGTTATAAATGGTATCACCTGGTTGTGAAGCGCGTCCGTCCATTACGGGGTAAGGGTTCAGTGAATCAGTACCGACATGATCGTAATGAGCGCAAAAAACAATCACCTCATCACGTTTAGTTTTTCCCGGCAATTCAGCTATTACATTCTGTGTAGATACCAGTTTATTTTTAATGCGGGTTTCAAACGATATAAGATAGCCCTGGCTCCCTGCAACAGGCTTCAGGCCGGCACGCTGAAATTGTTTCGAGATAAAATGCGCGGCCTTTGTGTTTCCGGGAGTGCCGGTCAAACGGCCCTGCAAGCTGTCAGCCGCAAGAAATCCTATCAACTCCTCCATTAAGCGCGGTGTAATAATAGAATCCGCTATTGAAGATTGTGGCCTGGATACAAGGCTCAACAATAGAAAACACATTACACACAAACATCTGAACCACCTTATCATTGCAGCAGACTTTTTACTTTTTCAATAACCTGCGGAAGATTGCTCGCATCCTGCCCGCCGGCTGTTGCCAGGGTTTTTTGTCCGCCGCCGCCGCCTTTTATAAGCGGAGCGATGTGCTCTTTTATGATCTTAGGGGCTTCCAGGTTTTTAGCAGCAGCCAGCGCTTCATCCAGCATTACAGCTACCTGCGGCTTGCCATCTACGTTAGCAGCCAGCACTACAAGATAATTGCTCAGATCATTCTTAAGATCAAAGCACAGCTTCTTCAATGCATCTGCACTGTTCACTTCTACAATTGCGCCAAGGAAACTTGCACCGTTTAATGATGTAGTGGTCTTTACCAACTCTGCACGTAAGACAGATAATTGTTTTGCTTCGAGCTTTTCGATCTTTTTCTTCAGCTCACTATTGTCAGTCAATAAACTTTCGATCGCTTTTACAGGCTCCTTTGGATTCTTCAATGCTTCGCGAATGTTCTTTGCTAATGAAAGTTCTTCGTTCAGGTAAAGCTCTGCAGCCTTGCCGCTGATGGCCTCCACCCTGCGCACACCAGCTGCAACAGCAGCTTCGTGCCTTATCTTGAAAAAGCCAAGCTGCCCCGTGTTGCCCACGTGCGTGCCTCCGCATAGTTCAATGGAATAATCCGGATCGATGATCACTACTCTCACTACGTCGCTGTATTTTTCACCGAACAAGGCCATGGCACCTGTTGCCATTGCTTCCTCTTTGGGCATTTGTTTGATCACTACGGGAATGTTCTGCCGTACCTTTTCATTCACCAGCGATTCCACTTCTTTTATTTCTTCATCGCTCATTTTTGAGAAATGAGAAAAGTCGAACCGCAGGTATTCATCATTTACCAACGATCCCTTTTGCGCAACATGCGTTCCCAATACCTTGCGCAGCGCTGCATGCAGGAGATGTGTAGCGGAGTGATGGATCTCGATTTTACCGCGCCTTGCCTCATCTACTCTCGCAATCAACTCCGACGAAATATCGTCAGGAAGCTTTTCAATCAATTGTATGATGAGATCGTTCTCTTTTTTTGTATCGATCACATTTATTTGCTGCCCGTCAAATTCCAGCACGCCTGTATCACCAACCTGCCCGCCGCTCTCTGCATAAAAAGGGGTTTTTTCCAGCACGAGCTGGTATGCTTCTTTTCCTTTTGATTTTATCTTGCGATATCTGCTGACTGAAGTATTTGCTACTAACTGATCGTATCCTACAAACTGCGTTGAGGCATTCTCTTTTAATATCATCCAGTCTTCGGTATCCAGTGCGGTTGCTGCGCGTGAACGTTCTTTTTGCCGCTGCATTTCAACCTTGAAGGCTTCTTCATCCACACTCAGTTTATGCTCTCCGGCGATCAAACGCGTAAGGTCTGCAGGAAACCCATAAGTATCGTATAACTCAAAAACTGCCGCGCCACCAAGCTGACCCGTTTTCGATCCGCCTGCAATCAGCTCATCCATTTTTTTCAATCCCTTATCCAGCGTTCTTAAAAACGCCTCCTCTTCTTCCTTCACTACTCTTTTTACAAAATCCAACTGCTTGTTCAGTTCAGGAAATACATTTTTGAATTGTTCTGCCAGCACTGGCACAAGGTCATGCAACAAAGGCTGCTTATAATCCAGGTACGAATAATAATAGCGTACCGCTCTTCTCAGCACACGGCGAATTACATAGCCTGCACCGGTGTTAGAAGGCAATTGCCCATCAGCTATCGTAAACGAGATGGCACGGATGTGATCTGCCAGCACACGAAAAGCAATGTCACGCTTATCATCGCTTCCTTCATATTTCTTTCCGGTCAGCTTTTCCGTTGCTGTTATAATGCCGCTGAAAATATCTGTATCGTAATTTGAATTTTTTTGCTGCAGCACACGCACCAGTCGTTCAAGCCCCATGCCCGTATCAACATGTTTGGCAGGCAGTGGCTCGAGCCTGCCGTCTTTCAACCGGTTGAATTGTATGAACACATTGTTCCATATCTCTATCACCTGCGGATGATCGTTGTTCACCAACTCTTTGCCCGCAATGCTGTTGCGTTCTTCATCCGTACGGCAATCCACGTGTATCTCGGTACAGGGCCCGCAGGGACCCGTATCGCCCATCTCCCAGAAATTGTCTTTTTTACTGGCGGGCAAAATCCGGTCTTCAGCTATCCATTTTTTCCATTCATTAATGGCTTCTTCGTCTTTGGGCAGCTGCTCCGCTTCATCGCCGCCAAAAATGGTCACGTATAAACGGTCTTTCGGAATGTTATAAACTTTGGTCAGCAGTTCCCAGCTCCAGGCAATGGCTTCGCTTTTAAAATAATCGCCAAAGCTCCAGTTGCCCAGCATTTCAAACATGGTATGGTGATAAGTGTCTACCCCTACTTCCTCAAGGTCGTTGTGCTTGCCGCTTACCCTTAAGCATTTCTGCGTATCGGCAACGCGTGGATGGGGGGCCTGCTTATTGCCCAGGAAATAATCCTTGAACTGGTTCATGCCGGCATTGGTGAACATCAGCGTAGGGTCGTTCTTTACTACAATGGGAGCAGAAGGCACTATCTCATGCCCCTTCGTGCGAAAAAAATCTAAAAATTTCTGTCGTATTTCGGCACTTGTCATACAAAAACTGCGTTTTAGTATTTCTTATCGGGTTCGGACTATATTTGTAAGACTGGTCAGAACGGTTGCAAAGGTACTGATAATGAAAAAGATCAAATATTTTTATAATCCTAATTCACTCCGTTATGAAAAGCTGGAAACGCCCCTACGCGTAAAGCTATTGCGGGTATTGGGG
>JBAVMD010000753.1:0-1594 GCA_049689695.1 Chitinophagaceae bacterium
GCCCTGGAACATGCCGCAATCCAGCAACACCTGTTTGCCATTGGTTAAGCTAATCAGGTGCTTGGAACCGGTAACTGAACGTGCCGCGCCGTGGAAAGTTATTTTCATGATAACAGTATTAACCTAAGTTGTTCTCGCTTTAAAGGACCATGTTATATAAAACAACGCCACCATTTCCTCACGTTCATTACGGCCCACCGAAGCCGCACGCACAACTGCAGGCTCGCCGGTGCGTATTGCCTCTTCTATCGCCTGTTTGATCAGCATGCCATCATCGCATTCAAACGTGGTGCGACCGGTTGCTTTCTTAAAATATTCTGATTCAACTTTTGTCACCAGCATCGAAACAGCCGGGCTTTTCTGATAGAGGTGCGCCATAGCCAACGCTCCTGTACTCATTTCAGCGGCCATGCTCAGGCAGGCGAAATAAGTAGAACGGAAAGGATTCTGCGAAAACCACTTGTACGGCACCGTTACCCTGCAACGCTCCTGGTTGATATACCGGATGCGCACACCCGCAAAAAAAGCGCTTGGCAGCTTCCAAAATAAAAACATCCTGGACTTCACAGGATGTTTTATACGTTCAATGAATGCTGATGCGTGGTCCATGTTAGTTAATTTCTACCTGGTTCCTTAAGAGGTCTTCAAAAACATCGCGTCTGCGTATCAGGTGCGCCTTGCCATCTTTAACCATAACCTCCGCAGGCTTTAGCCGCGAATTAAAGTTAGACGACATCTCGAACCCGTAGGCGCCCGCATTGTAAAATACGAGATAATCGCCTTCTTTTACTTCATGCAATTTCCGGTCCCAGGCAAAAGTGTCTGTTTCGCAGATATTCCCCACTACAGTATAAATGCGCTCAGGGCCCTGCGGGTTGCTGATATTTTCTATATGATGATAGGCTTCATAAAACATGGGGCGGATAAGATGGTTAAAGCCGCTGTTCACCCCTGCAAATACCGTGGCCGGCGTTTGCTTGATCACGTTTGCTTTTACTATAAAATATCCCGATTGGCTTACAAGGTATTTACCCGGCTCAAACCATACTTCCAGCTTTTTGCCGGTGAGTTTTTCATGCGCGGCAAATGCATCGGCCACTTTTTTTCCGAGTGAACGCACATCGGTCTCGGGATCGTCAGGCTGATACGGCACTTTGAAACCGCTACCGAGATCTATGAACTCAAGGTCGGGAAAATGAGTGGTCATGCTGAACATCACTTCCAGGCCTTCGAGAAAAACACCCACATCCTTGATCTCACTGCCGGTATGCATGTGCAGGCCGTTCACATGAATCTTAAAGGTTTTTACCACCCGCTCTATATGACGCAGTTGGTGAATGGAAATGCCGAACTTACTGTCTACATGCCCCGTGGAAATTTTAAAATTTCCTCCCGCCATAATGTGAGGGTTAAGGCGAATGCACACAGGGTAAGAGCCGCCGTATAAATTACCGAATTGCTCCAGCAATGAAATATTGTCGAGGTTAATGCTTACTCCTGCTTCTTTGGCTTCTTTTACCTCGGAGAAGTCGACGCAATTGGGCGTATAGAGAATGTCTTCCGGTTTGAACCCTGCTTTCAATCCCAGCTTGAC
>JBAVMD010000754.1:0-20481 GCA_049689695.1 Chitinophagaceae bacterium
ATCGACGGCAACAGCGATTCAACTCTCGATCCATCACCCCGGCAGCTGCTATTGTGAGCCGCTGCTGCGGGGATTCGGGATGACAGTGAGACGTCGGAGGAAGGATGCAGCTACTCTCTCTGAGAGACGTCGGGGGAATGATGCATCGCTCTCACAGCGTTTTAATGAGTGGCGTATAAACACAGACAACACAAACAATTAAACATTAAAAAACCAAAAACTAAAACAAAAAATCATGAACACAAAAATCTTACTCCTCGCATCGATGGTGATACTATCCTGCAACTCCAAACAAAGCACGGATACAACAACATCTGAAAACAACACAACAACAAAAGATACAACCGCTTCTTCCACGGTGCAGGATGTCGCTGCGTCAAGCGCTCCAAAGAACAACATACCATTTGTATACGGTATAGACATTTCCAAATACCAGGGCGATGAAATAGAATTCATCAGCAGCAAAAACGATACACTTACGTTTGTTATCTGCAAAGCCACAGAAGGGCTTACGGGCAAGGACCCTGATTTCAACACCAATTGGAATACCATCGATCAGAAAGGTTTCATACGCGGAGCTTATCATTTCTATCATTGCGGCGATGATCCTGTAAAGCAGGCAGCACATTTTATTTCCGTTGTTCAGGCATTTGAGGCCGGCGACTTCCCTCCCATCGTAGATTTTGAAGAAACAAGCATTGACAAGGGTTGCACTATGGCGCAAATTCAAAGCAACCTGCTCACATTTTTAAAACAGGTCCAGGAAAAAACAGGAAGGCGCCCACTCATTTACACAGATCACAACATTGGCGGAAAATACCTGACCAACGCAGCTTTTAAAGATTATCCTTTGTTCATAGCAGACTATCGCAAGGGAAATGCTCCGGCTGCACTTCCCGGAGCTTGGAAAGATATGCCCTGGACTTTATGGCAAAAAAGTGAAAGCTATGTGGTGCATTCAACTACCGATGATTTCGATATTTTCAATGGCAGCCAGGAAGACCTCAAAGCATTTTTAAGCAGGCATTGATCATAACTATCAGGAACTCCAGCCGCCGGCGCTGTATAAACAAGAGGAAGCATGCAACAATATGCAGAAAAGCAGGAAAGCAACAAACAAGCCGTTGCTCACAGCAATACTAAACAGGCTGGCGGCGGCCAGGGCAGTTACCCATTGACAGATAATCGTCCGCAATCGGTGATACAACGAAAAATAAAAGTGGGTGAAAACGAATTCAGCGCACAGGATGACAATCTCGACGAACTGGTCCGGGAACTAAAAGTAGATCCGGCATTTGCCAGACAACAGCTTCAGCAAAAAGGAATATCCTTCGAACAGGTGTTGACGCGTTTCGATTTTCAAAACAGGAAATTCGATAACACTACGGAACTTGTTATTGCTGTCCGGAAAGAATTGACGGACGAACTGGGAGGCCCCGACCCGGAAATAGATAAAACAGTTCCCATACATCCGCTGGAAAAGGATAATCCTTTATTAGAATCAAAAGTTCTCGATGCATTAAAAAGATTGGACTCAACAGGAAATCTAAGAAACTTAATACTGGAGGATACGGAAGCAGCAAAAGCCGTAATGAACAAATACCGGGAGTTTTCAGAACACCCGGTAAGCGATACGATTCTATTTAAATCTATTCTCGCCACCATTGAATTGCATCAATCGGGAGCAACCCATCATTCCATCCGTACCGAAGAAGAGGATAAATTATTTGAATACGTACACGCGGCTTATTCCAATGCCGATGAAATGATGGCTGATTACAAGATCGATCAATATGAACACAAGAGTATCTGTGCCTACTCCGATGCTAATAAAGACAAGATATTCATACACGGCGCATGGAATAATTTTTACATGGGTTATAGTTTCACCAATTGGGGACATTACAAAGACGGCTGGACAGCCCTGGCATCTGCGCTGAAAAAATTGCCTTCATTAGCACAGCTGCGGTTGAAAGTAACTGCTTACCGGTCCAGCAGGAATAGCAAAGAAACCGGCGAATTTGAAAAACTGCAGGCAAATGCTCCTGTATTACATGGAAAAAATGTGCTTGGGCAGGAACAGCAGCATTATACTTCTACAGCGCTTACTTACAATTCACACATGGACCCGCAGCGGATCAACAAAGCAAAATCATTGATGGCCATAACAGGATCTTCTGGTGTGTTTATCAATCCGTTTGGCATACAAGGTTTTACTGATGGGGCAGAGATCCTTTTTCCACCTAACATGGTAACGCGCCTTGTTGAAAAACGATTGGCGGCGTTTAACTGGAATTCAGTTTCGGTACCCGTATATCATCTCCATGAAGATCCCCTGGCGTCAAAAGATGCTCCTGAAAATGTGGACGATTTTACCTTCAAAAAAACTGACCCGGGCAAAGAAGGGCTGCAGAGAAGATGGGAAAAAATGAATGCGCTTGTTGATCAGATACAACGTTTTAAGATGATACTTACGGGAGGTGAAAAAATAGAATTTGGCAACAAAATTCCAGATGAATCGCAGTTCAACAAAATGAAGGACAATCCCGCCAGAGACGACAATGAGAAAATGGACAGGCTTAATTCAAGACTGACGGCTCTTAAAGAAGAATTATTTGTTGATATCGAAAAGCGTCATAAAGATCCGGCCATCATCGAAAACCATGACAGGCTTTTAATTATAAACAAACTGAACGCATTGCCTTTTGAAAAGAAGGTGTACCTGAATGTTTACACCATGGGCAAAACACTTTGGCAACACAGCTTAAAAGAGTTAGAGGCATTGGAACGTAAACTGGAAGAACGATAACAATGTATCAACCAAAACAACATCTATCTGCACTAAGGTCTGGGGCCATGCCTCACCATAGCAGTCAGGCAAAACAATTAACAGACAACAGGCCGGGCACTGCTATCCAGCGAAAACTGGTAGCAAAGCTCAGCCGGTTGCCTGGAAATAATTTATTCCAGCGAAAAAAAAATAATACCGGGCTTCCTGACCAGTTAAAATCAGGCATCGAAAATCTTTCCGGCCATTCAATGGATGATGTAAAAGTTCTTTACAATTCTTCTAAGCCCGCGCAGCTCAATGCGCACGCGTATGCGCAGGGAAGCGAGATACACATCGCTTCAGGGCAGGAAAAACATTTAGCTCATGAGACCTGGCATGTGGTACAGCAAAAGCAGGGAAGAGTAAAGCCGACTGCACAGTTAAAGAGAAAAATAAATATCAATGATGATGAAGGATTGGAAAAAGAAGCTGATGCTATGGGGGCTAAGGCCTCACAAGTGTAATGCATTTATTTTTTTACAAACTTTGCGCTTAGGTTTTGTCCCTGCTGCATTGTTATATTCAAAAGATATAATCCCGGTGAAAGTGCGTTTACCGCAACGCGGTCAAGGTAATTAACCTGTTCTTTTCTTACATCTATCTGTTTCACCGCTTTGCCGGATGCATCGTATATCGTAATTTTTGCAAGACCGTTGTAAGTACCGTTCCATCTTACAATAACTTCACCCGTAGCAGGATTGGGATACACCATTAATTCGGCTCTAACGTGCGGGGCGTTGCTGCTAACTAAGGGCTTAGATGCTGAAGTAACTCCCGTCTTAACAACTGCCACGGTTTCACAACCTTCATATTCACCCCTTAAAGGATAACTGTAAAAAGTTCTGCCATTAACGATCTCCATTGCCTGAATGCTCCACGAAAGCGTATTGCCTGGTTTCACTGCAAGCCTTACTGAACAGTTAAAGCCTTTGTCGCAAACTATGTCCGACAAAGGTTTTGCAGCAACTCCCGATCCCGTTAGCTGATCGGTATAAGCGCCATTTACAAAATAGGTTTGCCGCTCATTGCCTTTCCAGCTTATTCTTACTTCATTGCAATTACCAGTGAACACGCTCTGCGCCGATGCCGGTTTAGCAACCACGGGGCTTTGAACCCTTACTGTAACGCAGGGATCCTGTGCAAACGTGCAGCTTGCCATGAACAGGAAAGCGATAGCTGAGATTAAAGAATGTCTCATATAATGTTTTTAAAATCAACACGAATAAATATCAATGCTTAGTCAGGACAGAAATCACCACAAACTGAGGCAAGCCCTCCCGCAGCTCCGCATGCCGCAATGATGGCAACAGTGCATGGTATGGATATGGTTCCAACGGTGACCACAGTTCCTGCGGCGCAAAGGCAACTTACAGCGGCGCAACCCATCCCCGCTACAGTCCAGCATGCAGCCCTGCACAAAATACCGCCCCATGTTTTTCCTTCCGGCAGCAATCCATCCGGATCCCTCATGTTAACGGGATTGTTTCGCACATACCTGTAGAGATTATAATCTTTTCCTTTAAACCGTAAAGGATCAGTCTGTAAAAACCTTCCTGCTTCTGCTGAATACATTCTATTACGGTAATCGTACAACCCGATCTCGCTGATGAACTCGCGGCCTGTAAAAAGAAACCTGTTGCTAAAGCCGCTCTGAGCAATTAATATCCCGCTTCCGTTTTTTATAACAGCCTTGCCGAAAACATCGTAAGCATATTGTTCAACAACGCTGCCGCCGGCATCAGTCAGATGTGTTACGTTGCCAAGGGCATCATGATGATGAAACACGGAATGCGATGGCGTTTTTGCAAGTAAGATCTCATCGGTATCAGGACCATGTATGTATTGCGCGGATACCGCCCCGGATGAATTGGTCTCTTCTGCCAGCTTCCACATGTCATAATACAGGAATGCGGTTGTGCCATTTATGGTGCGTTTAACGCAGCGGTTTCTTGCATCATAGGCAAAAACTGCAGTGATGCTGCCTTTTGTTGCAGTTGTCAACCGCCCCTGTGCATCATAGGTATAGGCCCATCCGTTAAAAGTTTCCAGGTCGCCGTTGATATTGTGCGTTAATGCACTGCCGCCAATACTGGTATATTGGTTCAGCGCATTGGCTGAATAGCCTGTATTGGTGCCGTTATCATTTACCACTACCCGGTTGCCCGAGGCATCATAAGTATAATCTACGGTTCTTGCTGCGCCGCCGGGAATGCCCTGTGGATTTGAAACCTCATACCTCACATTTATAAGCTGGTCTGTTGCATCATATCCATAAACATCGCCTTTTGCATAATTGCGCCTTACGAAACTGCGGCGGTCAGCATTATCGTATCCGTATTCAAAATGCGCAAAGCCGATGCCCGCTTTCTGGTGTGTTATGGTCAATGTATGGTTGTCATCATCGTAATTGTAAGATGTACCTACGCCATTATTGCGAAATATCGCCACTTTGTTGCCATTGGCATCATAGCCATAAGATGCCAGGCTTGTACCATTAACACTGATAGAAGACATTTGGTTTCTTGAAGTATAGTCATAGTTTATTACCGTTGCAGATGATGCGAAGTTCATGCTGTTCTTTAATCCATCTGCATTGTAAGTATAATTTACCTGCCATGCAGGCGCACCCTGAACCGCCTGGTTTTCACCTGTGAGCTCATTTGCCTGATTGTAAGTATAGCTAAGCGTGCTTACGCTGCTTGTGAGAGAAAGCAGGCGGCCTGCTGCATCATAGACCACGCTGGTGGCAGGCGTAGCATCGCTCCACATATCGTGTGTTTGCCGGTTTCTTGAATCATAAGTATAGGTACGAACAGCTCCTGCCCTGTTGGTATACGTAAGCAGGTTGCTTACTGCATCGTAAGTATTTCTTTCGAAGGATCCCCCGGGGTAAATCATTTTAGTTTTCCGGTTCAACAAATCGTACTCAAAATGATAAGGCTGGTTATTGGCATCGGTCAGCTTTATCATATTGCCTGAGTTATCGTATTGCATCTTTGTAACCTGTCCTTTCGGATCGATGCTCTGCACCATCCGGTTCATATTGTCGTATTCACGTTGAATAATACCGTTATCAGGTCTTATCGTGGCCAGAATATTTCCTGCCTTATCGTAAGTGCGTTCTTCTGCATGTCCTAATGGGGATATTTTTCGTTTCATGCGGCCCATTTCATCGTATTCATATTTCCATACTTTCATGCGGGGGTCAATAATGGTTGTGAGATAGCCGGTAATATTATATTCATAAAATGTCGTTGCCTCTTCCATCGAGCCGGCACCTGTAGTTTCCTTTATCTTTTGCCATTCCATATCATACTCCATCTTCGTGATCCTGCCGCCGGGATAGGTGATCTGGGTAGGATTGTCCCTGTCGTGTGCGCATCCGCACCCGCCACCGGGCAGTGTATACGCATAAGTTGTTGTGCGGTTCAGCGGATCTGTTTTATTGACCATTCTTTTAAACTCATCAAAGACCATCGCCCACGTATTGCCAATTTCGTTGGTAACGCTGGTACGGTTGCCAAAATCATCATAGGTATACAGCATGTAGCTGTTATCGGCCTGCGTAAGTTTAGTAAGCAGCCCGCGTTCGTTGTATTCGTAGCGGATAATATTTCCACGAGCATCTGTAACCGACGCCATGCGATCAGCTGCATCGTAAGTATACACAGTGCTATTTCCCAATGCATCCGAAAAGCTGGTCTTCAAACCCCGTGCATCATAAGTGTAATGCTCGGTTCCACCATTGCGCAACGTATGGGAAAGTATCTGCCCGAACGTGTTGTAGGTAAAATGTTCTGTTGTGCCATCCGGGTGCGTAGTGGCTGTTATACGATGGAATGCATCCCTTGTATAGGTTGTCACCCGGTTCAGCATATCTGTATACTTCAGTGGCAGCTCCAGGTCATCTCTTACCCATTTTTCAACAGACCCGTCTTTGTGTATGGTCTCTGAAGGATTGCCATAAATGGTCCTTGTGAAAGTGGTAATTCGTCCTGCGGGGTCAGTTGTAGTTCGTGAAAACCCGTTGGCATCATAAGAATATTGTTTTTTTCTTCCAAGGCCATCAACATATTCTTCCGGCTTTCCCAACTGTTCGGCCGGCATTACCAGGTGTTGCACCCGGCCATTGGCGTAACAAACCCAGCGGTTGCGCCAGTCGGCATTCAACGTCACCATTACTTCGCCTGTTTTTCCATTGATCTCCTGTTTTATATAACCATGCGCCACCGCGTTGTTATAAGTAAACTTCATGTTTACATTAGCGCCTGAATATCTTGGATCGATGGCATGCTCCAGGTAAACAAATCCCGGGCCGCTATAATGAGGCTGATGATAAGAATACGTTGCTGCGGTGCCGTCGCCATAGTTAACACCGGTAAGCAAAACCCAACTGAAAGAACCGTCAGTGTAGACCGAATAATTGTATTGAACGCTGCGGCCGTCGCTGGTGGTTATGTGATGAATAAATTTTTCTCCGTTCAGTGAAGTGTAATCGATCGCAAAATACCGGCCTGCGGGTTCAGTAACACGTGTAAGCGCACGGTCAGCATTGTACTGCAGCGCATATACATTCTGGTAAGTATCACGAATTTCACGCAACTGGTAAAAAACGCCGCCTGCATCCGTTAACTTTTCAAAACGGTAACGATGACCGTTAGGCCGCTGGAAAATGTAATTGTTGCCCTGCTGGAATAATTGTTCGCCCACGCCGGGGATAGGCAGCCACACAGATGGATTATTGGCGCTTTGAGTAAAAGTAACCCAACCTCCTTCCGGAAAATAAATGCTCAGTTGCTGCTGCCCCTGGGCATTTAAGCCTGCATCTGTCATGTTATAATGAAAGCTGTAAGTCCATACCCTGAACTCCCTGCTGTTGTAGTAACGTTTCCATATCATAGGGATATCTCCTACGCTTCCCCATAGCTGAATGTCATGCACTTCACGGTGCTCATTTCCGGTGAAAGGATTGAAAGGGTCTCCTGTAGGAGGTTCGGGACAGGTCTCACAACCACAGGATGATACGCCATGGCTGCTTTTGTTGCCGCATTGCCCCTGAATAGTATACGAAGTAATTAATAATAGCGCGGCTATTAAAAAACGTGACAAGCATTTCATAAAACAATGTTTAAGGAAGAATGCAGAAATTATCTTTTAACCGGCGTTATTTCCGCGCCTACCCAGAGTTGCACCACTTTAATATCATTGCCTTTGCGTATGGCTACGCGATAAAGGCCCTCATCGGTGGCAGGCTGAAAATTAAACAGGATCCTTTTGCGCCGGTCAAGCTCAACGATCTTTGCTTTTTCATTGTCGTCTATTACGCCGCCGTCAAGCACCACGATCGCGATCTTTTCCCCAGGCCTGCCATTGGGATAACCAATGCTTACCGGTACTTTTTGTTGCGGTGCAAGATTGGATACCTGGTCAAAATGCCCCATTTGGTTCAGCAAGGGCTTGTAGGTTCTGGACTGTAAAACCGGTGGGCTAATGCCGTCACCTTTGGAAGCGGTGCCGGGAGCAACGACTTTGCCAGTTACAACTATCTCGCAAAAAGCTGCTTCGCCTTTAAAAGAACGGGCGCTTTGACCGGCAGACGGTAAAGAAAGAAACATACACAGCGGGAAGAGCACAGGCAAAAGAATATTTCTCGCAGCTTGTGAAACGATACATTTCATGAGAGCGATTTTTAGGAGGTTATAAAAAACTATAGAGCCGGGGGTCGGAGGAAATGGGATGGGATAAACAATCAAAACAAACTTACATGGTGTCACCGCCAAAAAGTGGCGGCGGGCATAAAAAACATACAGCTAGTACAGTTGATGTGAACAACATTCAAAACAAAACATAATAAAAAATCGTAATTTATAGTATAAACCAAAACTTTTATGCTATGAAACTACGCCTTATCAGCTGCCTTATTTTCGTGTGCGTATTTGCACGCCTCCATAGCCAGGAAACAATCAGGCCTTTTGAGAATCCCCCTGGTACAAAACAATATTTCACTTTAAACAACCAGGCCAACAACATTCTTCGCAAGGCTCCCTCAGATGTACTGCTTCAACTGCCGGCCATCGATGGCGGCACGCTCACAGCGAGTGTAAAAAGAAAGGATGATTTTTCGCCAAACTATTCCATTCGTAACAGTTCCTCCCGGGTCACATCTTTTGAACAACCTATATGCTACTTGGGTAAGCTGCAAAACATTCCCAACTCCTCCGTGATGGTACTTACCAGGGAGAACTATTTTTTTGCAGTGGTATTTAAGCACGATCGGGTATACGTGATCGCACGAATGCCACAGAACGAAACGTATGCTTTACAGGACCTTTCGCTCAGCGAAAGCGATGTATTGAAATGCGGAGTAAAAGATCAGTTACCTTCTTCAAAAAACGATCCCGCTCCATTAGATGAGTTGTGGGAGGGCGATGAAACTTCAGACAAGCACAAATGTGTGGGCATATACTTCGAGATCGGCTATGACGTATACACTGCCATGCAAAGCAGCGATGTAAACGTGCTTAACCACGTGAATGAAATGTTTGCAGTAGTGAGCCTGATATATGCACGCGAAGGCGTTCCCATGAAAATATCGGAAACCTTCATCTGGCATTCGCCTGATCCATACCAGGGACTGCCTTATCAACAAGCACTTTGGTTATTCACGCAGAACAGGCCTGTAGTCAACGGACAGTTCGGCCACCTGATGAAATTGCCCGGTTCCGTAACAGGGCCCATTCTTGGCGTTGCCTGGCTGAATAGCGCTGAAATGACGTTCTGCTCCAACTCTGTTCAGCGTGGATATTCTCATCTTGATTTATCGCCAACCAATCCATTCCCATTTTACACCTCTACCGTAAAAGTGGTGGCGCATGAACTGGGGCATAATTTCGGATCACAACATACGCATTGGTGTTACTGGCCGCACGGGCCCATTGATGGTTGTGGGGCTCTTGAACCAGCGGGCTGCACTGCAACGCCCAATCCCATGCATCCCACTGGCGGCACCATCATGAGCTATTGCTCTACCAATCTTGCAAATGGCTTCGGACAATATCCCGGCAACCTTGTGAGAAAAAGTTACCAGGCGTTGCCTGATTCCTGCCAGTATAATTGCACGGTAGATGTAAGCGGAACAGTATGCCCTACTCCCGGCAATCTTCAACTGCAAAACACAGGCAATACTTATACAGCTAGCTGGACCAATCCCGGAGTAGACAGTTTTTATGCTGACCTGCTTGCAAGAAACAGCAGCGACCCGAATGCCCAATGGCAACTGGTGTCTGAAATAAGAACAACAAATACTACAGCGGTCTTCAGCAATCTTGCATCTTGCAAGGATTATATTGTGCGTGTGCAAAGCTTCTGCGGATTGCGCACCGGCTATTTTGCAACAGCCTCGTTTTCGATAGCGCTTTCCCCGGATAACTGCGTTGCATCAGGAACGCCTGTTACCAATCATATTCAGGCATTGAAAGTGAATGATAAAGAAAATGTTTCCGGTAATAACAATGGCCTGTTAAGCAGCTGCTATACTTTCCACATAGAGGAAGGAGCCGACAACTACTTCAAGTTTTCGCCAGCGGTTTCGAATAATGGTGAATACTATTACTGGAGGGTATGGATGGACCTCGACCGTAATAATATTTACGATCCTGTGAATGAGCTGATGTATACTTCACCGCCCACCACCCAGGTGCGCAAGGCTGCCATTTATGTGCCGATGCCAGGCATTATTTCCGGCGGGCCTTTTAAAATGCGCGTGATCATGAAAAAAGGTGCTGCGCCTTCACTTTGTGAGACGGGCTTTGATGGAGAAGTAGAGAATTATATTATCAACAACGATACAAATCCTTACAATCCGTTCTATTGTTTTTCAGAAGGCAACAGCGATGCAACTGCATGGATATCCAATGTTACGCTCAACGGAGATAACAGTACCGTAAATAATTCTACGGGGCAGAGCGGCGGCTATGCCTATTACGATCTGTATGCGATATTCCGTTCAGACAGCACCTATACTTTCTCATTTACATCGAAGAGAATTTTATCCTTTGCGAAACTGTACACGCATGCATGGATCGATTTTAACAACGATGGCAATTTTGATAAGGATGAAACCATCTTTGATCAGTCTGTAGTGCCAAACCAGGCATACGCCAGCAGCTTTACAGTGCCTCACATTGAAAACGGATTCAGATCAAGGCTGAGGGTGATCACCAGCACCAACCAGGTTACTGATGCCTGCGGCATACATGAGAACGGCGAAACCGAAGATTATTTCGTTGTTCTTACAGGCAGTGCAGATATCGAAGGCGATCAGATCATCGTGCATCCGCTGGCGGCAAATAATAAGCTGCATGTATATCCCAATCCTGCAAGCGGCCATTCGTTTTATTGCAGCATTCAGGCTGTCGAGGCAGGGAAAGGAGTATTGATGCTGACGGACATATCAGGCAAGGCTGTATATACAGGCAATTTCATACAGACCAATGGCATACCGGTAAAAATAAATCTTCCGGCATCTGTGAAGTCAGGAATGTATTTTATAAAGGTGTCGCTGAATGGCAGGGTGTATCATCAGAAAATTGTGTTGCAGTAACCAGAGAGAGCGAACAGCCGGGAACGCGGATCATTAGGATCATTAGGATTTACGCTGATAAATTCAAGAAACATCATAACACATAACTTTAAAATAAGCAAAGAAGATTTTTAAGTTATCAATTAAGATGCTCACTAAACTTATCAGCGCAAATCCTAATAATCCTAATGATCCGCGTTCCCTGTTGTTCCTTCTCAAATCAAAAATTCCCCAGAATTTGGAAAACGCGAAGCCTCTCTCTATTTTAGCCCCCTAATACCCCATAATTGAAGAATTACAATTTCCAGGTAAACCTGGGCGGCATCATCGATATCCTCGCTAACCACCTGTACAGCGAACAATCCGTATTTATCCGCGAACTGTTCCAAAACGCAACAGACGCCATCACAGCCCGGCAGAAAAAAGAACCCGGCTTTAAGCCTGTGATCGAACTGGAAGTGAGCAATTTCACAGACAGCCCTTCCAAAATGATGATCAGCGACAATGGCATCGGTCTTACCGAAGACGAAGTTCACCAGTTCCTCTCCATCATTGGCACCAGCTCTAAAAAAGACGAGCTGCTGAAAAAACGTGAGGACTTCATCGGCCAGTTCGGTATCGGCTTGCTCAGCTGCTTCGTAGCGGCAGACGAGATCGTGCTGATTACCAAATCCATAACCGGCGGCAAGCCCATCGAATGGATCGGCAAGAGCGATGGAACATACACCATCCGTGAGTTAGATAGTTCCTTCGAGCCCGGAACACGAGTATTTCTTACGGCAAAAAAAGACATGGAATCTTTTTTCGAAAAAGAAAAGCTGCAGGAGCTCATTATACGGTACGCCAATTTTCTTCCCTATACAATTTATCTTACTGATAACGGCAGAAAACCCTTCATAATAAACGAGTCCAAATTTCCCTGGGAAACGGAATATGAAAATGAAGAAGACAAAAAAGAGGCGCTGCTGGCTTTTGCAGAAAGCTTCTTCGAAGAAAAATTCATCGACTGCATTCCGCTAAGGGCAGAAGCTTCTGCCACGCAGGGATATGCCTTCATCAGCTATCGTTCCAACACGTCTTTCCAGCAACAGCAACATACTGTTTACCTGCACCGCATGTTTGTTTCAGACAAGGCATCGAATGTATTGCCCGATTGGCTGTTCTTTGCCAAATGCATCGTAAACTCAAAAGGCCTCCGTCCCACAGCCTCGCGTGAAACTTTTTATGAAGATGAAGTGTTGCAAACAACCAGGGAGCAACTGGGCAACAGCATCATCGACTATTTTTATACACTCAAAGAAAAAGACCCGCGCCTGCTGGAGGATATTATTGCCAGGCACCACACCGCCATAAAGCTCGCCGCCATCAATAATGAAACTTTCTTCAGGCATATACATGGCTTTGTAACTTTCGAAACCAATTACAAAACCAAAACCCTGCAGGAGCTTTTAAAAAGCAATGAGACCATTCGCTATGTAACAGACTTAGATGAGTTCAGAAAAATAGCAGGCGTGGCCGCCAATCAGTCCCTCGAGATCGTGAATGCAGGCTATGTGTATGAGGCTTCTTTCTTTGAAATGCTCACAGACCTTTATCCTGAATACGATATAGAGGGATTCGATGTAGAAGAACTTATCCTGCAGCTTACTGAACCTGAGCTTGAAGAGCGTGAAGCCTTCCTCGATTTTCTAAACCTGGCTGACGCTGTACTGCAGCAATTCGGTTGCGTGGCAGAGCTGAGAAAATTCCTGCCGCACAACATGCCGGCCATTTATTTCAAGAACGAAGAAATGGATTTCATACGCAACATCAAAAAATCGAAAGATGTTGCCGATGAGCTCTGGGGCGGCATTCTCGATAATATTTCACAGGATGCAGCCAGGGAGGCGCATGCCTGCGTTTGCTTCAACTTCAATAATCCCCTGGTGCAGAAAGCAGCTTTGATGAAGGACAAAGAGGCCCTCACTGTATTGATTAAAATGTTGTATGTGCAATCACTGCTGCTGGGCAGGCATTCATTGCAGCAGTCAGAATTAAGCCTGCTCACCGGCGGACTGCATTATTTCATGGATAAAATCACTGCGCAGCATGGCTAAAGAATACAGCACGTTTGAATCGTTGATGGAAATGGCCGACTCGCTTCCCTATGGAAGTGAAAGAACTGATTTTCGTGAAAAAGCTATCAACCTTGCCGACCTGCAGGGCACAGAGCAGCAGCAGTTCAATGCCCGTAAAGATTTTGTAGACGATGTATGCAGCGAGGGAAGCTTTACTGAAAAATACTTTACAGTATTTCCCTGGCTGTTAAAATACGCGCAGACAAAAGGTACGGATGATGAAAAGATGATCGTGCTGTGGTATTATAAATGGGTAGTGATGGTAATGCCAGATTTTCCGGCGGTAACAAAGGCCCAGATTGAAAACACGCTGGAAGATCTGAAAAAGCGCTACGTCGAATATGGCAGCAACGAAAAAGTTTATCACCAGTATGCCTATGAGGCATATAGAAATATGGGCGATCTTGAAAAAGGCAAATACCATCACGACCGCTGGAAAAAATTTAAGAAAAGAGATTACCTGGACGATTGCGAAGCCTGCGTAATAAACAGGGATGTTACTTTCCGCATCTTTGCAAACGATCTTACCGGGGCGCTTAAAGTTGCTGCTCCGCTTCTCACACGCAAGCTAACCTGCACGCACATCCCAAAAGATACTTACACCAACTTCATTATCCCCTTGCTGCGCGAAGGCAGTAACGAACTGGCCGATGAATTTGCGCTCAAGCTGGCGAAGACGCTTTCAAGAACAAAATTTGGCGGCGATATATTCAATGCGCATGTGCTGTTGGTGTATTACACTAAGCAGGAAGAATATACAAAAGCCGTAAAGCTTTTCGAGCGATTTTCAAAAACCGATGTGGACCAAAAAAACCTTTCCAGAAGGTTTTATTTCTATACCGCAGCGCAAAAACTGTTCTCCAATATCCCGAAAGAAAAGGTCACTATGACCATACGTAACAAAGCAGCCTATTACCAGGCGAACAACAATTACAACGTGAAAGCATTAGCCGAATGGTTCGATAAAGAAACCGACAGAATAGCCGGACTCTTCGACAAACGCAACGGAAACAACTTCCTGTCGCGCGAAAAAGAAACCTTGCTCGCCTTATAAAGTCAACCAACCCCCATCTTTTTACCCTATTTTGCCTGAATGAAGCGGCCCTGGTACAATAGCAAATGGCTGAACATCGCATTGCACGGCACATTCTGGATACTTTTCTTCCTGGTGCCATGGCTTTTGCAACCTTCCTTCCAGGATGGGCCGGGCGGTCGGCGTTCTCCCTGGGTGCAACCCTCCTACTTCTATTTCAACCTGGTGAAATGCTTTTTCTGGATGTGCCTTTTCTACCTCAACGCCTACTTTCTTGTTCCGCGCCTCATCTACCGTAAAAAATATCTTTTATACCTCTTGTCTGTGGTCCTGCTGCTGTTGGTTTTAAGCGCACTGGAATTCACTTATTTCAATGTGTGGAATCACCGCGCTCGCTTCAGGATAAACTCATTTCTGCTGTTCAATTTGTCCCCCTTCCTGTTTATTATGGCAGTTGGCGCAGTTTACAGGCTCTTTGTTGACAAAACCATTGAAGAGCGCACCCGGCAGGCGATGCAGGCGGAAAATCTTAAAAGCGAATTGTCTTTCCTGCGTTCGCAGATCAGTCCTCACTTCATGTTCAACGTGATCAACAACATCGTAGCGCTGGCAAGAAAAAAATCAGACCTTGTTGAGCCTTCGCTGATCAAGCTGTCTTTGATCATGCGCTATTTCCTTTATGAAAGCAATGCGGAAAAAGTTTCGCTCGAAAAAGAGATCGAATACCTTCAAAGCTATATCGACCTGCAACAGCAGCGATTCGGACAAAATGTTGCCATCAGCCTTTCTTCCAACAGTGTTGATGGCAATTATGAGATCGAACCGATGTTGCTGATACCATTTGTTGAAAATGCATTTAAGCATGGCGTCATTCAAAACGGGGCTATCAACATTGCGCTGGATGCAAAGATGGGCGTACTTCATTTCTCAGTAGCCAATCTTTACAGTGAAGAAAATACGGAAGCAAAAGATGAAATCTCCGGCATTGGTCTTGCTAATGTAAAAAGACGATTGAACCTGCTTTATAACAAACGCCATTCGCTGGTCATCGATAAAAAAAATGGCTGGTTTACCGTTTCACTTGAATTAAAGTTAAACTGATGCTCACCTGTATTGCAATAGACGACGAATCATTAGCGCTGGAGCTGTTGGAAGACAACATAAGCAAGCTGCCTTACCTGGAGCTGAAAGCATCTTTTAGCGATCCGCTCAAGGCCATTGCATACCTGCAGGAAAATCCGGTTGATCTTGTTTTTATGGACATACAAATGCCCGGGCTTACGGGACTGCAGATCATTCAAAGCCTGCGCAACAAACCCATGTTCGTACTTATTACAGCCTATGAAAAATATGCGCTGGAAGGCTATAGCCTGGATGTTATTGACTACCTGGTAAAACCTGTTCCACTCGACCGCTTTATTAAAGCTGCGGGCAAAGCGCGGGAGCTGCATCAACTGCGGGTTGCAGGAAAAAATGCAGAGACCAAACCTGACCATTTTTTTATTCATGTAGATTACAGCCTGCTTAAAATTGTATTTGCAGACATCATGTATGTGGAGGCATTGAAAGACTATGTAAGGATACATTTAAAAAGCAGCTCCAAACACGTAATAGCCAGGATGAGCATGAAGAACATGGAAGAAGAACTGCCGGCTTCGCAATTTGTGAGAATACACAAATCCTTTATCGTATCTACTGAATTTATAACTGCGGTAAGAAAGAACAGCGTATTCATTGGCGAGCGCGAAATTCCTATTGGAGAAAACTACAAAGACGCCATAGTGCGTATAACCGGCCGCAAGGCTGACGAATAAAAAAGCCGGGGAATAACCCCCGGCTGAAAAACCAACGTCAAAACAACCTATTTGCCAATTAAAATTCCTATCAGTACTCCGGCCAGTGCACCAGCTACCGCGCCGCCTGCGAAAGATTTCAATTTCTCTTTTCTTTCTCTTTCATCCCGGTCGATCCTTCTCTGCCGCTCGTAATCGTTCATAGAACGGTCACGCCTGTAATCTTCGATCCTGCGGTCGTATTCCCGGTTAATGCGGTCGCGCTCTTCCTGCCGCCTGCGTTCTTCGTAGCGGCTGTCATAACGGCCATCGCTGCGATTGTCGTTACGCTGCGTTGGGTACCCGTAGCGATCATTCCCTTTAGACCAGGAATCATCGCGATTTGAACCCGGGTAGTCCCTTGTATCGTTCTTTCTGTATATATCGCCTCTGGAATAATCCCTGTTGCTGTAACGATCATCCCTTTCATTTCTATTGCTTCCTGACTGCGCAAATGCCGTAGTGAGCACGCCCAGTGTAAGCATCAATGCAAATAATTTTTTCATTTCTTTTCTGTTTACAATTAAAAAAGATGCAATCACACTTGCGTGTGATTGCATGTGATGTTACCAATTGCGCCTGTCGTTCTTAGAATAGCCGCCTTTGTCGTTTCTATTGCTGTTGGTGAAACGCATGTTCACCATTCTGATCTGCTGATCTCTTTGATTCTCCAGGATACGTATCTCCCTTGATTTCTCAGAAGAACGCATGTGGCGGCTCCTGCGTACGGAAGCGATCCTGGCATCGAACTCACGGTTGATCTTTTTGATCTCGCGGTCTCTTTCCTTTGCAGAAAAAGAACCATATCCGCGATCATTGCTGACAGATTCCACCTTGCCGTATTTTGAATCATCATAAGAAGGATGCGCGCTTTTTGAAAGCGATTGAGCTGAAGCGAAAGTAAAACTGCCTGCTGCGATTAAGAGTACAAATAACCTTTTCATAGTTACATTTTTAAAACGTGATTGAATATATATAAGATGGTAACTGGTGCCGCATGTTTAAAACGGGCATAGCCTGTACGTAGACGATAATCGGGAGTTCGTCGCAGAGTTTTGGGAACGGGCTAAAATCGTGGTTATTTGCCTGTCAGGGCTTCCTTAACGTACTCTTTTCTTTGGCGGGAAACTGGGATTTGTGACTTGTCCTGCAACAGCAGGTAATCCCCATCAGACCTGATCCAGCTAACGATGAATTTTTTATTCACCAGGTGGCATTGATGGCAGCGGATGAAATGATAATCCCTTAACATTTCTTCATACTCCAGTATCGGTTTCGATACCGTGATCTTTTCGCGGTTTTGCAGGTGAAAAGTAGTGTAGCTGTTAGAAGATTCACAGCGGATGATATCGTTGGTTGCCACAAACCTCGTTTCCTTAACAGATGGAAGCGCGATTTTATGGTCAGCTTTCGTTTGGGCTTTCTGCAAGAGACTAATGAGATTTTCCAGTTGAAGATTTTGTTTCCGCTGGTTGCTTTTGCCGATGGCTTTCTTTACTGCAGTTTTTAGTTCCTGGATGTCGATGGGTTTAAGCAGGTAATCAATGGCGGAAAACTTTATCGCCTGTATGGCGTATTGATCGAAAGCGGTTACAAAAATGATTTCGAAATTATAAGAAGACAGGGAAGACAGCATGTCAAACCCGTTCATACCGGGCATCTGGATATCGAGAAAAACAAGATCAGGTTCAGTGGCAGCAATCAGCCGAAGGCCTTCTTCACCGTTTGCGGCTGTGGCTATCACCTGAACTTCGCTGCAGTACGTGGCAAGCAGGCTGGATAAATTGGAAATATTATTTTCCTCGTCGTCTATAATTATTGCGCTTATCATGCCAGCCAGTTTTTAAACGTCACGCAAACCTTTGTGCCCTGTGCAGGGCTTTCAATATTCAATTCGATAGTTTGGTCCTTCAATGTACGGTTCAGCAGGTTGATCCTGTCACGCGTAAGCTTCAATCCATAACCTTCCCTGGCTGCCGTGTTAAAACCTTTGCCATTGTCGGTGATAAACACCAGCAGATTGCTATGCTGTTTTTCAAATGCTATTTGCACCATGCCTTTTTCTTTTAAAGTTTCCACGCCGTGCTTCACTGCATTCTCTGCCAATGGTTGCAGCAGGAACGAGGGAAGCTCTGTTGCACCTGCGTCGATACCTTCCTGCACCTGGATATCAAATTTAAAACCGAACCTTAGTTGCTCGAGTGCAAGATAGGCTTGAAGCAATTTTGTTTCAAGGTTCAATGAATTGAACCGTTTGTCGCCGGCATTCAGGGTCTCACGCATCAGTTTTGAAAACTCAGACAAGTACCTGTTCGCTCCCGGTATATCATTTCTGTTGATGAGCCCCTGGATGGAATTTAAAGAATTGAACACAAAATGAGGGTTTAACTGGGAACGGATGCCTTTAAGCTCGGCTTCAGTTTTCTCTTTTTCTAATTGCTCTTTCAGTAATTTTTGTTGCTGCGTCCTGTTGCGAAACAGTACAACAATAAAACCAATAAAGGCAGCCACAAGGCTGCCTGCAATTATTTTAAACCAGGTGGTCTGTTGCCAGGCCGGTTTGATCTCGAACTCGTAGATCGTTTCATACTGCCGCTGAATGCTATACCTTATCAGCAACTTGTATTTACCGGGCTTGAGGTCTTTAAGCCAGATGAAATTAAAATCGAGCTCATTGAGTTTCCAGTCTGTTTCGTAACCGGGCCCCGACAGTTTGTATTCCACCAGCCTTTTTTTGATAAGATCATTCAGGTAGAAAATAATACTGTTCTCATTGGAACTGAATTCATGTTTGGTTTTCAGCAAAGAATCTTCCTTTTGAAGTTCCGGCATCCTGAAGCTTTCCACCTGGCTTCTGATCTTGAACAGCGTAAAGAAATTGTTGAATTGATTGGGGGCAAACGTGGCTACTACTTTAGGCGGATGCGGAAGCCATAAAATGCTGGCCGATGAAATGATCGAATCGATACTTTTCTTTCTTACGTCTATAGTAAGATAATTGTTCCAGTCTGCGCCCACGTAGCCGATAGCCGCCATTTCAGGATCATTCTCCCCGATGCCGCTCTGGTAGGTAGAGGGATAAAAAGTATCGAACCCTTTCCAGTTGTTATTTGTCTTGTTGTTCTCCAGAATCCTGTACTCGTATTCTTTAAAATTGTTTTTGTTCACACCCTGTACAAACACCAGTGCTTTTGAAGAATCGAACTTGTGAACGATCTCGTAATTGTTTCGCGCTTCTTTGAAACGGAAATTGTTGTCGTTCCATAAAGAATCGGCCAGCTTATCATCGTACTCATGGAACTCCTGTGAATACAGCCTGATGTTATTTGAGATCACTACAATTAAAAACGGAAAGCGTGCAGGTGCCGTTTGGGAAACGGAATAAAAAGCATTGTTATCGTAATTAAAAAGTTGTGCTTCAGGCGGCAGTTGAGCATACATGGTATGTGCGGCCAGCACGGCGGTGAATAAAATACAAAAGGATCTTTTACTCATATATTAATTTTCACCCAAGATCGCCGCTGCAGCCCCCGCCGGCAACCGCTGTTTTGAATATGGCAGGAATGGACTTGAATCCGGATGGATAAATGTAATTTGTATTTAGTTTTACGCCTACGATAAATTAAAGAAATGACAAAAACGCAATTTGACCGGCAGCCAACCTTAGAAAATGATCTCTTGATATTGCGGCCATTAAAGGAAGATGATTTTGAGGACCTCTATGCCGTGGCGTCTGACCCGCTTATCTGGGAGCAGCATCCGCAGAAAGACCGCTGCAAAAGGGAAGTATTCGAAGGGTTTTTCAAAGAAGCCATGGAGTCCGGAGGCGCATTTGCGGTAATAGATCAAAAGACCAATCAAATGATTGGCAGTACAAGGTTTAAGCCGGTAAAAGAATCTGATAACGCCATCGAGATCGGCTGGACGTTTTTAGCACGTACGTATTGGGGAGGAAATTATAATAGATCGATGAAGAACCTGCTGATCAATTATGCATTTAATTTAGTTGAGCATGTGCTTTTCTATGTTCACGGGAACAATACCCGCTCAAGGAAAGCAGTAGAAAAAATAGGTGGAGTATTGATTAC
>JBAVMD010000755.1:0-5387 GCA_049689695.1 Chitinophagaceae bacterium
GTTGCGCAAACCGCTTCACAGTGTTTCGATATTTCCGTGTGGCAATTCTTTGCCGCGCTGCTCACCGGTGGGCAGGTTTATATTTATGAAGATGAAGTGGTGCATAACCCGCACGAGCTCTTGAACACGGCCGATAAAGATGGCATTACGATACTGGAAATAGTTCCTTCTCTTCTACAGGTGATGCTGGAAGAATTGACCGCGAAAGAACATCCGGCATTGCGGCAAATGCGCTGGCTTATACCAACAGGAGAAGCATTACCTCCTGCCCTGTGCAACCGCTGGTTTGAACTGTATCCGCATGTGCCATTGCTGAACGCTTACGGGCCTACAGAATGTTCAGATGATGTAACACACTATGCACTGTATGCGCCGCCTTCAGCCGATACGAGTACAGTACCTATCGGTCGTCCCGTCAACAATGCAAAGCTTTACATACTGGATGCATTTCTTCAGCCGGTGCCTGTTGGCGTTACCGGTGAAATATATGTGGGCGGAATTTGCGTGGGAAGAGGTTATCTGAACAATGCAGCGCTTACGGATAAAACATTTATAACGGACCCTTTTTCAACAGGGCCCGATGCCCGTCTTTATAAAACGGGTGACCTTGGCCGTTACCTTGCCGATGGAAATATCTTATTCCTGGGACGCATAGACAACCAGGTGAAGTTAAGAGGCTTCAGGATAGAGCTGGATGAAATTGAAGCTGTCATCAATAAGCATCCTTTCATTCATCAATCGGTAGTTACGGCACGTAAAGACACGAATGGGCTCAGCCACCTGGTGGCTTACATTGTATTTCATAAAGACGAAACGCTCGCGGTCAGCGACCTGAAATCTTACCTGAAAGAGCAGTTGCCGGAATACATGGTGCCTTCACTGTATGTAACGCTTGATGCACTGCCGTTGACCTCAAATGGTAAAACAGATCGCAATGCCTTGCCTGCACCGGCAGGACAATTAGAAAGAAGTGTTCCTTATAAAGCACCGGAAACAACTACAGAAATTATTCTGGCTGAGCTTTGGGCAGAAATGCTTGGATTGCAACAGGTAGGTGTAAACGATAACTTCTTTGAGATCGGCGGACACTCGCTAATGGTTGTAAAGCTTATTACCAGGATCAGGGAAACCTTTAGCATTCAATTACCCATACGCAGTTTGTATGAAGCCCTTACCATTGCCGAGTTGGGCGAAGTGATTGACCGTATCAGCGATCAGCCGGAGAATGCCATCGTTTCTGCGATCGATCTGAACAAAGAAGTATTTCTTGATGATGATATCCAGCCAGCTCACGCATCTCACCAAACCTTCGCGAATAATAATTTATTCCTGACAGGCGCCACGGGATTCCTGGGCGCTTACCTGCTGCATGAGCTATTGGAGCAGACCAATGCAACTGTTTACTGCCATGTACGGGCTTCGAATACAGATGATGGATTTGAAAAGATAAAATCAAATCTTGTCAGATATAAACTGTGGAATGCCGCGCAGGCTTCACGCATTGTAGCAGTGCCTGGTGATCTGTCAAAACCTGCGCTTGGATTATCTGCCAGTCAGTTCGATGAACTGTCGCGCATTGTTGATGTGGTGTATCACAACGGAGCATTGGTGAACTTCACTTATCCATACCAGCTACTGAAGAAACCGAATGTTGATGGTACCCGCGAAGTGCTGCGCTTTGCATGCCATGGCAAGCTGAAACCGGTGCATTATGTTTCAACCGTAGGAGTTTTCTATCCTTCAGCAGAAGCCGATATGCGTATTATACATGAAGATGATCCGCCTGGTGATGGCAATTTATTATTCGACGGGTATTCTCAAAGTAAATGGGTAGCTGAGAAAATAGTGAACATAGCGCAGTCAAGAGGACTTCCTGTAACCATCTATCGTCCTGGAAAAGTAACAGCAGACAGCAAAACGGGTGAAGGCGGTCCGGATGATTTTGCTACCGCCATTATGAAGAGTTGCCTTAAAACCCGCATCATGCCGGACCTGAATCCATTTGTGGATATGACGCCGGTTGATTACGTAAGCAAGGCGATGGTTCGTTTATCGCTTTGTAAAGAGCAGTGCGGCAAATCTTTCAACCTGGTTAATCCAAATCCTATGCGCTTGCAAAAGATCGTTAGCGCACTCTCGTCATTTGGCTATTACCTGCAACAGCATCCGTTTGAAGAATGGGTAGATGGTTTGATAAGGTACAGCGAACAGACTGAATCAAAGTCGATGTCGTGGCTGCCAATGATCACAGAAAAAATGAGCGATGGAACTTCGCTGGTAGCATTTTACCTGAAAGGAAATTATAAATTCGATAGCAATAATACTGTTCAGGCACTGGATGGAACCGGCATTGCCTGTCCTACTGTTAGAAAGCTCCTGGAGAATTATTTAATTCACTTACTGAAAACCCCCGAGTATGCAACTCTTAAAGGAAATCACGCAGTTAAACAGCCTGGCCTGTAATTCGCCCCTGCACAAGCTGCAGTTGCCGTATGGAAATTTATACGCCAAGCTGGAGTACACCAATTTCATGGGAAGTATCAAGGACCGGCCTGCATTTTACATTTTGACCAATGCGATTAAGGATAACCTGATCGATGAAGACAGTGTGGTGGTTGAATCAACTTCCGGCAACTTCGGCATTGCGTTGGCAGGCATCTGCAGGAAACTGCGGATCAAGTTCATCCCGGTAATTGATCCCAACATCACTACCGAAAAAGAGAACCTGCTGCAATTTCTTTCCTACGATGTGATCAAAGTAAAAGAGAAAGATGCAACCGGAGGATACCTGCTCACGCGAATAGATACTGTGCAGCAATTTTTGAGAGAGAACCCGGGCTCATATAACCCCAACCAGTATACCAACGAAGACAATTATCTTTCTTATTATCATACGCTTGGCAAAGAGCTATGCGATAGTTTTTCAAGACTGGACTATGCATTCATGGCAGTAAGCTCAGGGGGCACTATCACCGGAACAGCTTTGCGTTTAAAAGAAAAATTCCCCGATGTAAAGATCATTGCAGTAGATGTAAAAGGCTCGCTGATCTTTGACAACAAGCCCCAGGAAAGAAGAATATCAGGATTAGGCGCCAGCATGCGCTCTCCTATTCTTGATCTTGCACCCATTGATGATGTGATGATCCTGTCGCAAATGGAGATCGTGCGCGGGTGTAATAATTTATTGAATGAGCATGGAATATTCGCAGGCGGCTCAGGAGGAGCAGCTTATTATGCGGCTGCGTCTTATTTGAAGAAGCTGAACAAAAGCAATGTAAATGCCATGTTCATTTGTCCCGACAAGGGGCTGGCTTATCTTGATAATATTTATAATAAAGAGTGGGTGAATACTTACATAAAAGAAAAAGAACTGAGTGTTGTCTAAAGCTGATTCTAAAGCAAGGCTTGCAGCGCAATCATTCTATCCACTCTTCATTGCCCTTGCAGCTTTATTTATTGCAGAAAGAATTGTTGTATTGGTAGCTGATGCTGTGCTGTACGGCATACCCGATTCGTTTGCGAAAGTTATAATATGCAGCCTCGTGGCTGATATATTGTTTCTATCATCAGCAGGACTGATACTTTATCTTGTCTATTTACTTGTCTTCAGTTTTAGCCGGGCAGCAGCAAGAATAATATTTATCATTATTGCAGTATTGTTGGTGACCGTGCAGGCGTTGCTGTCTCAATACTTCCTGAAATCGCTTGTGCCGCTGGGCGCCGATATCTTTGGATATTCTTATAACGACATCCAGCTTACTGTAAGCGCAGCTGCGGGATCCCCCATATTGCTGGTGCTGTCTGCATTGTTGTTTATTGGGATTGTTACGGCAGCACTCATCTATCTTCCAAAAAAAATCCATACAGGTCCAAAACGGGGTTTTATTTTATTTACGGTGTTCATTCTTTCTCTGTTCATTAATTTTTTTATCGATCTGAATTCACCGGACACAGGCAATGAGCACAGCAACAATCTTGCATTGAACAGGTCGATGTATTTTTATTCAAAGGGCTTTGGGCTTTTTTTTCATAGAAGAGATGTTGCTGTTTTTGCCAATCAGGATAGTTACCCGTTTCTGCATGCAACTGATAGCGCGGATGTTCTTTCGCCTTTCTTTAATAAAGCGGCCGTCCGGCCAAATATTGTTTTTATCATCGTAGAGGGACTAGGGAGTGCATTCTCGCAGCAAAACGCACGGCTTGGAAGCTTCACTCCTTTCCTGGATTCTTTATCGGAACATAGTTTATACTGGGAAAATTTTTTAAGCGCGGGCGGGAGAACTTTTGCAGCCCTCCCCTCACTAATGGGCTCTTTGCCTTTTGGAGCAAATGGTTTTAATGAACTCGGAGATAAAATGCCTGCGCATTTTTCATTGTTCAGTCTTTTAAAACACAATGGCTACCGGCGTTCCTTTCACTACGGAAGCAACCGCGAATTCGACAATATGAATTTTTTTCTCCGGCAAAACGGGGTAAAAGAAATTTATGACGAAAAAGATTTTCCGGTTGGGGCAACACGTATGCCGGATATCGGTACGGGCAAATCCTGGGGATATGGCGATAAGGAATTGTTCGAAAGATATTATAAGATCAGGCCGGGAATTGATTCTCCAATGCTCGATGTATTGCTTACGCTTTCTTCACACAATCCTTTTCGCGTGAATGAAGAAGAAAAATACCTTGCCCTGTTCGAATCGAGAATGCAAGAGCTTGGCCTTAATGAATCGCAGAAAAAGCACCGCAGGTATTTTAAATACCAGTTGTCGAGCATAATGTATATGGACGATGCATTGCGATCATTTATGAAGGTGTTTAGTAAGCGTGCTGATTTCAGCAATACTGTATTTATCATTACAGGAGATCATTGCATGACGGAGATCCCACCGGTAAGCAAGATCGACCAGTTTCACGTGCCCCTGATCCTTTATTCACCGCTGCTGAAAAGAACCGGGCGGTTTACTGCTGTTTCCACGCATTTTGATGTGGCGCCGAGCTTATTGCAATGGTTAAAAAATGATTACGGACTGGATATTCCTGCGCAATCGCATTGGCTGGGAAGCGGACTGGATACAGCGCGTCAGTTCAGAAGCGCGCATGTTTACCCGCTGATGCGTACCAAGAGTACAGTGGATGATTTTGTAATGGGAGATTATATGTTGTCGGGCAAGCGCTTGTTCATGCTTAAGCCGGGGCTGAAGCTGGAAAGAGTGAATGACAGGCCCGATATTTATCAGCAGTTGAAGCAGGCGTTGGATTCGTTCGGTCAGAAGAATGATTTGTTGAGACGAGGCGTTGCTTTACTGCCGGATAGCTTATATCAAAAGTATGTGAGATAAAGATTTCACGCCAAGGCGCAAAGGAAGACGCAAAGACGCGGAGAGAGGCTT
>JBAVMD010000756.1:0-10474 GCA_049689695.1 Chitinophagaceae bacterium
GTGTACAACACATTCAATACTACAGCACTTACATCGCCAAACTACTTTGCGTTGTATAATAAGTTCCGCGGGTTGTTGAGATTCTATCTGTATTTGCCTCCCGGTTCTCCGGTCCCCAGCACTTACATCAATCATGGATTAAGCCTGTCGGGTGCGGCCAATTCATCTTTATTGAATTACATATCCGGCGATGTAGTTGACCTGGCAAATAATGTAAGGAATACCACCAACATTGAAAAATACCAGGTACAATCAACTGGCAGTTGGTATGCATTTCAATATGAGCTTGCGTATGATCCTAATATTCCAAACCTTACTTACCAGGATTTAAACCTGTCATGGAATACCGCCGCTGTAAGTGTTTCGCAGGTAAATCTTTACGGTAATATAGACGGTGCAATCAAAGGTACCATCAGCCAGCCTGCTTCAACACCAAGCTTTGCAGGTGCAGTACAGGCAGTAACATTAGGTGGCTTCAAGCTTTTAAGCTCATATGCGATCACCGGCGGAACTGCTGCTGCATTTGGTCTTCCTGAAAAAGTATTCAACGCTTTGAAAGGATCAGTCAATAATTTCTTTCAGGGTGGGAAAGTAAGTAACATTCTCAATGCCATTTTCGGTGGCGGAGGCGGCAGTACGCAGCAGGTTAACCTTACGCTGAATGCTAAAATAGGGCTTGACGGCACTATTACAAGCGTTGCCGGATTATCTGGTAATCAAACCGTAATCATTCCAGGTATAACTTACAACTCATCTGCTGCGGGATATGCACCTGCTTATACCCAGCCATTAGGTGTTTTCAATTTGTCTGCAAAACCAAAGATCAATGTGAGAACAACTTCTGTAAGATTAGGCGACAGAGGAGGTGGCAACAGGGTTACAAAGGAGTTCTTTATCGATCAGACTTCTTTTAATACGCTTATCAATCCTGCGGTATCCGCAGAGGCAACCATAAGCAATATTAAACAGGAAATTGTATTGATAAATCCATATCACCTCAATGCGCTGGCATGGTCAACTGATGGAATACTTGAAGAGATCGGGGCGTATAACAAGGTATATACCAATGCTACAAAATACGTGACTGATCGCGCATCGACTTTTACATTCGATATCGTGGGCATTCGCTTCACTTTTGATGTAACTCCTAACAATGGTTCTCCTAAGGTGACCATCGTTAAAACTTTTGCTGCGGACCAGGTAGCTATTCCATAAGCATTTCTTCCACAACTAATAAAGGGCACTTGTTTGTTGAAAAGCAGGCAGGTGCCTTTCAGTGATCTATATGCAAAAAAAAATTCCATCGCTGATCTTGTTGACAATAGCAGCTTTGTTTGCCGGACATAGTACACAAGCACAGGCTTACTATGGATTCAAAGCAGGCTATAACCAAACCTGGCTGCAGACAGATGTTTCTAACATATCTTTTACGAAGTTGAGATCCGGGCCTGGTTATTCTGTTGAGATCCCTTTCAGGGTTGATGTGACAAAGAAGTTTTACGTAGAATCAGGTTTAAATTTCATCAACAAAAGTCATTCAATTGTAAGGACAGGTGCGTACACAGGCAGTGAGATCCGGTATACTAATACATATCTGCAACTGCCGGTAAAACTGGGCGCACATTTTAAATTGAATAAGCTGGGTTTTTTTATTAACGCAGGTGTTGGGGCTTCCTGGTGGGCGTCAGGCAAAGTGAAAGGATCATCCCCTAATATCTTCAATTTTACAAGTACTGTTAGTAATAATGGACAGATAACTGATAATTTTCATCTGGATAATTATTCTGAACGCTATCAATTCAATGCAGAAAAAGATAACCGGTTTGAATTTGGATGGTCTGCAGGAGCCGGTCTGCAATTCCCGTTAAAAAAAACGCGCTATGTTTTTGCTGAATTAAATTATTACCAATCTCTAACGGACCAGCAAAAGAAATACATGGCCATGCAGAATCCCAGGTACTATAAAACATACAGCGTATCTATTGGCTATCTTATCCCGCTTAGGGCTAACAGGTAAAATCTTATTTATGCTATCTAATATCAGGATCATATTATTCATTAGTTTTTGTTTTTTCCTGTTATCCTGTAAGAAAAATATTTCTTCTGCAGACAGCAGCAGCGGATCGCAGCCAGCTAACTTCCCGGCTATATTTGAATCATTCTGGACAGCAATGAATATCAACTATGTTTATTGGGATGTTGATACTACAGATTGGGATGAAGTTTATAAAAAGTACAAGCCGGTATTTGAAACACTCGACATTCAAAACCCATCTCATGTAAAGCGGTCCGTTCAGTATTTCAGAGAAATGACAGCTGATCTTTCAGATGGCCATGCTTATATAAATTTTCAGAACAGCATACTACGTGATTCAATAATATATACTTCATTAGATCAGAGAAAGCAAAGCAAAGACTATCATAATTCTTATCCCTATTTTTCTGTAGTGCGTAACTATCTTGATTCAACTTACTTCACCGGAAATAATATTATTGCAGGATATCCTTCGTTATTTGTAGCATCAGGCACTATTAATAGCAAAACGCTTTATTTCTCATGCAGCAATTTTTTTCTGGCAAGGTCTTACAATGCTACTAATGGCAATTCGGCTAAAAATGTGATTCAATATTTTTTCGATCAGCTAAAGGCAGTTCCAGCAGGTGTAAAAGGTATTATAATCGATGTGCGTGGAAATTCAGGCGGTGATTTAAGCGACCTGAATTTTTTTGGAGGCCATTTTGTTGAGCAACCACTGCATTTTGGATACACGCGATATAAAAGCGGCAATGGACGGCTTGACTATACGCCATGGCTTCCATCATATATAAACCCGGTGAACGGGAATAGAAAAATAGATATACCTGTAGTAATTCTGACCGATCATTTTTCTGCTTCCTTATCAGAAACCTTTACATGCGAAATAACACAATTGCCTAAAGGTATATCTGTGGGAGAAAAAACATGGGGCGCTACCGGGCCTATCACTTTAAATGAAGTATATAACGATGGGCAGTTTAAAGTAGGAGATTTTATGAACGTTCAGATTTCATCAGCCATGTTTAAAACGGTTGACCAAAAAATATATGAGGGCAAGGGGATGCCGCCCATGATAGCGGTTGCTTTTAACAAGAGCATGCTTGATGCAGGAAGAGATTTGCAGTTAGAAAAAGCTATTTCTCTGATCCAATAATAACCTAAACCAGGTTTACTTATTTATTTGTAAAAGTCTTCACGCATCTGAACAAGCAGATCATTTATCAACTTCTCGTCTGGAGTATCCGGAAGATCAGAACGTTCATATAGCAGATTGATATGCTCAATTCTATCTTCTGCCAGTTTTACCAACTCTTCATAATAGAAACTGCCCGAGCGGATGGAAAGCAGGTATTCCCTGTTGGGCCTTTTAGTGATCACGCCCTGACCCTTTGCAATTTCTTCAGCCATATCCAGCAACCGGAATACATGCATCATGTTCTTGGCATCGTAGTTCTTGCCATGCTGAAGTGTGTTTTCGTACCTGGCTTCATTTCTTTTATCTACCCAGCTCCAGTATTCATTATATTCCTTACAATAAATTGAATAGGCGTCTTTATTAAAATTCAGGTAGGCCACCGGTTGTTCGTCTTTAGGAATTGAACTCAGTGCAACCTCGTTGGAACTCTCCTTCTGCATAATGCCTTTATAATTCAATCGGCCCGTTTCATCATAGTACAACACATACATATCCCGCATGTGACTCAGCGCTGCAAGCCCACACTTAGGCTGATCTAATTTATTTGCTGCCAACCAATCCAGTAAAGGTTTGGAACCATTGTCAACAACCACATTGCAAAAATGCAGTATCGTCTTTCTTTCTTCTTCTACCGGTTTATGTATTTTTTTGTTGAGGCCTTTTGCTTTTTTCACCTGTGACCAGGCATAGTTTGCAAAACTGTCCCGGCAAAGCTTCGACAGAAAATCATTGGTGTTCAATTGATCCCAAAGCGGATGCTTATAAATGATACACTCAGGTGGTGTTCCCAGTAATTCAACGATATTGGGGTTATTGCGTAAAAGTAATTCGAAAAACCTGCCCAGTTCGTAGAATACGATATCGTTTGTTTCATTACTAAGTTGCTCTACATTCTTCAAGCCATAGAAATCATATTTGGGTAAGATAAACACTCCCTTGATATCAGTATCAGAAGTAGCAATATCCAGCCCGTACGATCTGCTGCCGCTGATGCATTCAAAAACAATACAATTATTATCTCTCAGGTATTGGATGTCCATTTATATACCGATGGTGTTTCTGAAAAATTGGTTAAGGGGCTCGGCTTCGGTTGCTGAAGGTTGAAAAGATGCTGCAGCCTGCAGGCAGTAATCCATCTGGCGCCTGATAAATTCGTTCATATCCATGTCGGGCTGCATCACGTAGCCCTCGCCCACCTGTATTTTCTTTTGTAGCAACTCCTCAATTTTATGATCTGTATCTGTTCCTTTAATAAGCGTACGCAGTTGTGCAAACTCCATGGGAGGAAAGGATTGCTTATTTGTAATCCATGTAGCCGCCAGCACAGGCCGTAATGCATAGAAGTATTTCTTAAGCTTTACTTCGGGTTGTTGCAACTCATTATCAAAAGTGTTTTTTGTTAAACCGAGATAATGATGGATACCGGATCTCAGAGAGTAATAAACAGGCATGAATGAATGGATGTGGCTCAGAAAAGCATCATCTTTCCTGTATACTACGGGCGATTGCAGCCATTCGTAAATTTTTGCATTGGAACCCCTGAACAGTTTCAGCATTTTCCTCAAATCATAGCCAAGTATATCTAATTCATCAGTGATCGGAAACTCCAGGTGATCTTTCTTGTCTTCAATTCCCAGGTACCAATTCTTATCATGCACATAAATAAACCGCACATCATAATCGCTGTCAGGAGAATGAAAGCCCCATGCGCGGCTTCCTGATTCGCAGGCATACAGTATCCTGACGCTTTTTTCTCTTTCAATTTCTGATAGCTTGCCAATAATGATCTCTTTCATAAAATACAGCCAATTAAAAAGCCGGAGCAAATCTCCGGCTTTACATTTATTCTTTTTCTTTTCTCTTAGAAATTAAATGCCAGCCGCGTAAACAGCCTTCTTCCATTTCCTCCCATCTGCACGGCATCCCATGGACCGCCGGTTTCATTGTTAAATGCCCAGTATTTAGCGGCCGGGTTAATGCCCAGATCAGGATGTGTATTGAATATGTTGTCAACTCCTGCAAACAATGTTACTTTTTTGCTGAGCTTAAAAGACAAGTACGCATCAGCTACCATCTTGCCGCTGTAGATGAATTCATCTTTAACAGGCCTGCTGTCGTCATCGGCCGGAATAAATGCGTACAAGTCGCCGCCAGGAAACGCAGGATTAAAATCTGTTGGCTCTGCATCGCCGTAGCCATAGATCACCACTTTGCCAAAATAAGTAAGCCTTGTACCGATTGCCACATTTCCTACTCCATATTCAAGGCTCAGGTTAAACTTGGTGTTAGGCGCAGAAGCCAGGATGAACTTCTGTTCACGTTCAGTCAGGAAAGTTACCTGGTGATCTTTTGTATCGTTCAACTTTGCAGGAACATTGATCTTGTCGATGGTCATATCCTGGAAATTGCCTGTAAGCAAGGCCTTAAAATTATGCTTGCCGAAGTTTTTATTATAGTCAATTACGATGTCAATGCCTTTGTTGGTTGTATTTACCGCATTGGCAAAGAATTGCGCAAGTCCTACATTCAGGTTTTGCATAGCAGCTATCAATGCGGGATCAAGCGTAGTGTCGTCAACCCTGAACTGGCCGCTCAGCACCACCCTGTCTTTTACCTTCACCCAGTAACCATCTACAGTAATGCTCAGCTCACGTGCAGGCCTGAACGAAAATCCCAGGCTGGCGTTCACTGATTTCTCCTGTTTCAGCTCAGGAATGCCTGCTGCTTTTGTGATGGGGCTGTAGTTGGGAGCGATCTTCACTTCGGCTATGGTGCCACCCTGCACTGTTGTGAAAGTAGAGCTGAAGTTGATCTGCTGCAGAGAAGGCGCCCTGAAGCCTGTGCTTACAGAACCCCTGATGTTTAAATTATCCGTTGCCTTCAAACGGGCAGATAGTTTGTAGTTATGCGTGAAACCAAAATCGCTGTAATTCTCAACGCGTACAGCGCCACCAACGAGGAACCTGCTGCTGATGTCAAGTTCTGCATCTGCATAAGCCGCAATGTTGGTCCTGCTGTCTGTAACTGCATCGGAAGGCTGGTAACCCGGGAAGCCCTGTGACCCTGTAGCCTTATCTCCGCTGGCATCGTAATTTGTATAAGAAGCTTCTTCACCCGCACGGATCTTATATTGCTCAAAACGGAAATCAGCACCCAATGCCAGGTTGAAGCCTTCTGCCACGCCGCTTATCTCTTTGCTCATGTTATAATTGGTGGTGCTTTGCAGAAAAGAAAAGCCCCCATCATTAAAATAATTTTTGTTAGGATCGCCAAGAGAAGCATTGAATGTTTTATCTCCAAAGAACTGAAAGCGGTTATTGCCGGTATTGTTGCTCAGGTCCCAGTTCCATCCACGTTCAGATACACCACGCAGGCCCAGCGCTATTGAATAATCCTGCACCCTCGTTTGAATATGCGGGTTAAAATAGCGCTCTCCGTCTGATGTGGTTTTAATAATGCCGGGAACATCAATAAGGTCGCCGTTGAAATCGGTAACAAACCTGTCCGGACGTGCGGAGAAATTACGGGTAAATGCAAATGCATCTGAGAACTTGTAATTGTACCCGCCAAAAGAATACAAGGTGGTTTTATTTTTAAAAGGCAGTTCCATGTTGTAAAATCCGCCTGCGGTCATTAATGAAGCATCGCCATGCGCTCGGCGGTAAATGTTCAGGGGAAGCGCATCTCCATTTCTCAACAGGTCAGAAGTATCCAGTACCTGCCTGAACGTTTTTTCCTGGTTTAAGAATTCACCGGTGAAATTGATAAAGCCGCCATTGCTTCCAATGGGAACTCCGTAATTGGCGCCAAAGGTGAAAGTACCGCCGTCCATGGGATTTCCTGAAGTTTCATACTGACCCAATGATTGCTTGAAATATGTATTGTATTTGGGATCGTTGTATGCTGCAAAGCCTGCCTGGCCTGAAAAATGGTTCACCGATTTTTTCAGTATCAGGTTCATAACGCCCGCAATAGCATCTGACCCGTATTGAGCAGAAGCGCCGTCGCGAAGTATCTCAACACGGTCGATAGCCGTCATGGGAATTGCATTCAGATCAGTGCCGGAGTTACCGCGGCCTCTTGTGCCGAATACAGCAATAAAAGAAGTCTGGTGGCGTCGCTTGCCGTTAATAAGCACCAGCGTTTGATCTGGCCCAAGCCCTCTCAGCGTTGCCAGCTCCACGTGATCTGCTCCGTCCGAGCCTGATTGTTTATTGTAGTTAAGTGATGGCGCTACATAGTTTAATGCGGAGGTAAGGTCCATCTTACCGGTGGAATATGCAGCCTGCGCTACATTCACTACATCAACCGGCGCAGTTGTTTCTGTTTTAACCCTGCCTGCGCGTCGGGTACCTACCATTACCACCTGGTTCAATTCAGTGGATTCTCCTTCGAGGCTCACGGTGATATCTGTTTGCGAACTTACGTTTACAGATTGCGTTTTATATCCAATCATGCTTATCTCCAGCACGTCACCCGATTGAGCATCGAGGCGGAATATGCCATCGGCATTGGTAGTAGTGCCGGCTTTAGAGCCTTTAACCCTTACCGATACACCGGCCAGGGGATCGCCTGTTTTAGGATCGGTAACTTTTCCGGTAACGGTTTGTTTCTGTGCCAGCAAGGTGAATTGGCTGAGCATGAAAATAATCAGCAGGATGGTTTTGGTTAATCTGGGCATATGTGCGTGTTTGGTAGGTATGAAGGTAAAAATTTATGTTGGAAGAAGACAGTTTAAGGTTTCGGGTTTCGGGTTTAAGGTTCACAAGGTCTGAAATGCTTTAAAAAAAAGCCTGATACAATTTATAAACGAACATAGAATTGATGAACATTAAACCCTAAACTTTAAACCAGAAACTACCGCCTACATCTATGCGAAGAAAAAAAAGTTCATAAAATATTTGGTTAATCGGAAAAATCATGATTATTTTTGCGTCGACAAAAAAAATTATTTATATGCTTCGCATGAATCAACATAATAAGACAAACAGGTTTAGCCCGGAGGCGGGTTATGCCATGTGCGGGGCGTATTATAACTATTGTTAGATCAAAACAAACAATAACTTACTATACGGCCCCGCAACAAGCGGGGCTTTTTCTTTTATGAATAATATAAAATCATTTGTTCATATAACAATGCAATTTATTCAAAGCGCGGATGCCAATACCGGATCAGAGCTGCAAAACAGCAGTCGATTTAGTAAGGGAGAAGTGCGTGCATACATACGATCAGGCTGTAAAAGAATTTCAGGCACATAGTGTCTTGCATAATTCCAAAAAAGCCCGGTCGTAGCAGCGACCGGGCTTTTTTGTTTGATTGGATGCCCCCTGGCAGCGCGGATGCTGCCAGGGTAGCGTTAAAAAAATTTAGACATGGACACTATTTTAAAGAAAACCATCAGCGCAACCAGCGTATTCGGTACATACTACCTGGATAGCAAAGCCGTGTATATGTATTTCTTCAACGATGTACCCTGCATCAGCTTCGTTAGCCAGTTAGACGGCGAAAAAGCTTTTGCAGCCGTGAAAGAGAAATACGGATCGTTGATAGAAACAGTTTATCAATACCGTCATTTCGAACGCGTAGAAAACAAGACGGAGTTTAACCGTACCCTATTGATATTTAAAAACGGTTGCCTGCTGGAGTTTGACGCGTTCTTTTGTGAAGTGCTGTACAATTACGGAAGCGAGCCTTTTGTTGATGAACTGGTTGCGTATATACGTCCGTTCAGGGAAAAGAAACGCAGGAAGCCACAAGAAATAAATCTTGTGATGCGCAGCGGCAACTATCTCGATCTGAAATCGATGGCGATCACGAAAACGAAATTGGACCTCGATCTTTTTTATGAAGATGATTTTAAAGAAACCGATGAGATCATTCGTACAAGGCTAAACAGGAAGAATGATAAAGGCATCGTGTTGTTGCATGGACTGCCCGGTACCGGGAAAACAACTTACCTGCGTCACCTGGCGGGAAAGATCAGGAAGAGGATCATGTTCCTTTCGCCCAATATGGCAGGCAACCTGTTAGAGCCGGAATTTGTTGAGCTGCTCATTGATAACCCGGATTCTGTGCTGATCATAGAAGATGCAGAGAACATTATCATGGACCGCAGAACGAATGCAAATTCTTCTGTATCCAACCTGTTGAACATTTCAGACGGGCTGCTTGCAGATTTCCTGAATGTTCAGATCGTCTGCACATTCAATAACCCGTTAACAATGGTTGATAGCGCGTTGCTTCGCAAAGGCAGGTTGATTGCGCGATATGAGTTTGGTAAGTTGGGAATAGCAAAGGCGCAACGGTTGTCGGATCATTTCGGATTTAATAAGATCATCGATAAACCGATGACCGTGGCTGAAATAGCTAACCAGCATGAGAAGGTGCAGCTGGCAAACCGTGTAGAAGTAATAGGCTTCAGGAGAAATTTCCTGGAGAATTAAAAAATAAATGCCGGTGTGTACTGGCGTAAAAGCTTCCTTAAAGGGAAGAGGTATTTACCTGATGAAGCAAACCATGGCGTGGGTTTCTGTATAACCCCGCAGTGCAACGGTAATTATCGTTTGTATGCTGTTGCTGCACCAGGAAATATCTTGTAGGATCTGTGGGTCAGAGGTTCGATTCCTCTTCCGCCCTGGCGGATAGCTCAGATGGAAGAGCAACAGACACGCATGGGTTCGAATCCCATCATTTCCTTGGGGAAATGTAGCTCAGATGGCTAGAGCAAAGCGCTGTTAACGCTTGATGGAAGCATGGGCGCTTCCTTAAAAAGGCCCGGCCAAATAAAAAGATCAGGGTTGTTTGCCTGCGATTGTGTGTTGCAAAACACATGAGCGCGATCTGGTTTACACTTTGAGGGCGGACCCCCCGGTCGTTGAATGTGGGGCAACGTTTATTACGCCCCCCAAAGGAGGAGTTAACATCCTGAGAATATGAAGCGTGCTTCTATTTTCATTTGTTTCTTTCTTCCGGGTGCGTATAAAATGTTTCACTGAGGGCGACAGAAGGTTTGTCTCCGTGCAAACGGGATGGCAGGCAACACTGGTCTTTGTTTAAAACAATTTAAAACGTGAAATATGAAAAGGGTAACCATTGGCGCTTACACTGCAGGGTTGCTGTTCAGGAACGGCACCTATAAGCGCATGCTCGGAGAAGGCAGGTATTGGATCTTTCAGAACGAAAGGCTGGAGTTGTATGATATGACCAAAAGGTTCTATACTTCTCATGAATTAAACATCCT
>JBAVMD010000757.1:0-3468 GCA_049689695.1 Chitinophagaceae bacterium
CGTTCGAACACCGCCTAAAAAGCTTACTCCTGCCGGCATACGCAATGGCATGTTCAATATGCTGAAAAAAATATCTCCCGGTTTATTCGGTTTTCAGCTGCTGTATGTGGCGAAGCCTATTAAATAAATTTTAAGTCATTAGGTCATTAAGTCAATAGGTCATTGGTAATATGCAATGACCTATTGACTTAATGACCTAATGACTTATTGACCAACTTACTTCTTCTCCCTGATCGTTCCAATCCCAAACGCAACTCCTACATTGGCTGCAATGTTGCGGTTCTTCCAGTCTTCGCCTGATGCTTTGGCTACGTTACGAAAGCCGTGATAATAGCTCACGTCTGTATTTAACCAGGTGTTGCGGGTGAGGCGGAAGTTGAGGCCAATACCGCCCTGCAGGCCGAGATCGAAAGTATGGAGCGCATCTTTTGTGCTTCGCTCAAGAAACATTTCGTCGCTGGTAGTCTTTACCTTTTGCTTGCCGCCTACCAGGAAGCCAAGCGTTGGCCCTGCCATGATCTTGGGACGCACTTTATCACCCAACTGCCCTAAAAAGTACATGGCCTTTACGGGGATGCGAATGTAGTTTGCGTTGAGCGTGCTCTTAAGGTTAAAATCGAGGCCTTCTGTTTTTACGCCCTCGCGGGAATACTTTACATCGAAGCCAAGTCCCCAATGCGCGCCTGCGCTGTAAACGAAAGTAGCCCCTATGCTGGGAGCGAGCTTGAATTCTTTATCGCCTTCAATTCCCGACATCCATGCATGTCCTAATCCAACAATGGGTCCAAAAGAAACATTCTGTTTAAAACGTTGCGCATGTGTTGATGCCGCAAGTAACAGCAATACCAGAGATAAGCATCTGCTTTTCATATGATTTCATTTTTGTGGTTGGAACAGAGATGAAAAAAATTATGCCAGGGGGAGATTAGATGATTGGGTAATTAGCTGATTAGCTGTTTTGGTCATTAGTCATTGGGTCATTAAGTCACTGAGTCATTTGCTATTTGTGAATGACCTAATGACTCTATGACTAATGACCTAATGACCTAATGACTCTATGACTAATGACCCAATAACCAATAAACCATACCCCAAATAACAATGCGCTAACCAAACAGATTTGATGTTGAGTGGGAAATAATGCAATTTTTGTGAGGTGGTTCCGTTTTGAGAAGAACCAATTTCTTATACCAAAAACCCCCTCGTCCGTATGAACACTCACGAAAATGCCCAACAGGCACTGGCTGAGCAAGCCTACATAGTGGATTTTCACATCACGCGCGCCAGCAAGCTGGCTTTTATGCGCATCCAAAGCTGGAAGATGGCTGCCACCACTCCCGGCGTTGCCAAAGATTTCCTTAGAGAAACAGAGACCTTCCTGCAGCAGACTTTCTTCAGTTCGGTACCCAACAGCCATATACTGAGCGAAGAAGGATTTTACTTTTCTGAGCTGGGGAATTAATGGTCAATAAGTCAATAGGTCATTAAGTCAAACGTGAAACGTCAAAAAAGGAAAATTTTACGTTTCACTTTTGCCCCAATGACTTAATGACTAATGACCGATGGTGCTTTCTGAATAACTTATCAACTTATCAACACCGCCGGAAATGCGGCATACTTTTCGCCCTACCTTTGAAAGCTTTAAAGCCCAATAATTAACTATGAAACGTTCCAATCTGCTGTGGTTAGTCCTGCTCTGCGTAGTTGCTATCAGTTCCTTTGTATTTATGATGTGGGCGCCTAAAAAAGGCACCGCTGCTACACTTTCTTCTCAAGACACTACTGTTAATCCCGCTAAAGGTGATACCGAACCGGAAAAAAAAGAAGTTGTTCCTGTGACAATGGACACTGCGGCTTATAACCAGCGCATGGCGAAGATCACAAATGGTGATTCATCCGGACGCTGGCCTGTAAAAACGCCTTACCCCCTCGCCGGGGCCATCTTGCCTTTCAAAAGAGTAATCGCTTATTACGGTAACCTGTATTCGAAGAACATGGGTATCCTGGGTGAATTGCCCGAAAAGGAAATGACAGATAAGCTGATGGGCGAAGTAAAGAAATGGGAAACGGCTGATCCTGAAACGCCTGTTCAACCCGCGCTTCATTACATCGCAGTGACTGCACAGCAAAGTCCGGGCGCAGGTGGTAAATATCGTTTACGTATGCCTTTTGCGCAGATTGATAAAGTGATGGCAATGGCTGCAAAAATAGACGCAATTGTTTTTCTCGATATACAGGTTGGATTAAGCAATCTTGAATCTGAGGTTCCGCAACTGGAGCAATACCTGAAATTGCCAAACGTGCATCTGGGTATCGATCCGGAATTTTCTATGAAGACCGGTCATGCCCCCGGCAAAGTAGTTGGAACTTTTGATGCGGCCGATATCAATTACACAATTAACTATCTCGCCAAGCTGGTAAAAGATAACAACCTTCCTCCGAAAATACTGGTAGTGCACCGCTTTACCGGCCCGATGGTGACCAATTCAAACCAGATCAAGCCGCAGGCTGAAGTGCAGGTAGTAATGCATATGGACGGATGGGGTGAGGCCGAACGTAAGATCGGTACTTACAAGCGTTTTATTTATCCGCAGCCTGTTCAATTCACAGGGTTTAAAATGTTCTATAAGAACGATACGAAAAAAGTTAACCGTGCAGAGGTTATGCAACCAGAGGCGTTGCTGAAGCTGAAACCGCAGCCGATGTATATACAGTATCAATAGATAGTTTAAGGTTTAAAGTTTAAAGTTTTCGGTTCTTTGGCCTTGATTACGCATGCATATAGCAACAATTCAAGATTAGAGAACCTGAAACCTGAAACTTTAAACCTGAAACATTCCACTCATCATTTCCCATTCATAACTCCACTCAAACAAGGGTATATTAGGAAACTAAATCCCTTCAAATGAGTATTATCCATCGCAAGCAATTTCTTTCATTGGGTGTGTTGGGTTCCGCAGGAATTGTATTTGGCAATAATGCATTTGCCCAACAACAGAAGCCTGATCCACTGGATAAAGAACTGGTGAAAGAATTTGTAGGGGTCTGTCATCGCGATCTCAACCGCGTTAAAGAACTTTTTACCACTCAGCCTGCATTGATGAATTCTTCCTGGGATTGGGGCGGCGGAGATTTTGAATCGGGGCTCGAAGCTGCCGGCCACGTTGGAAACCGCGAGATCGCACAGTTCTTGTTGGACAACGGCGCGCGAATGAACATCTTCTGCGCAGCCATGCTTGGAAAAATTAACATTGTCAAATCCATCTTAACAGCTTTCCCCAATCTCAAAACATCCAAAGGGCCGCACGGTCTTCAGTTGCTGCATCACGCAAGAAAAGGCGGCGAACAGGCGAATGAAGTGTTGGGATATTTGGAATCGATAGGAGCGCAGTAGCGTTTCGGGTTTCGGGTTTCGAGTTTCGAGTTTCGGGTTCATTGGCCGTGAGAGCATATGATAATAGTACGGCT
>JBAVMD010000758.1:0-7132 GCA_049689695.1 Chitinophagaceae bacterium
ATCCGTGTAATCCTATAATCCTTCTTCCAATCCGTGCTTTTTCTTTCTCATTATCCCCATTGCTTGTAACTTGGTGCTCCGCAAATAAATAATTATGCATTACAGATATTTATTGGTTGCAGCAACCATCACATTCGCCTGCTTGCATTCACATGCACAATCCTACAAATCCAATCAACCGCTGGCGCATACATTCTCCATCGTAGCGCGTGATGAAAAAACAGGGGAATTGGCTGTTGGTGTTCAAAGCCATTGGTTCTCCGTAGGCACTGCGGTTTCGTGGGCCGAAGCCGGCACGGGTGCTGTTGCCACCCAATCGTTCGTAAATAAATCATTCGGTCCCCGCGGATTGCAATTGCTTAAGCGTGGGCTTAGTGCACAGCAAACACTCGATAGCCTGCTCAGCGATGATGAGGCGAGAGAGGTACGTCAACTCGCCATTGTTGACAATTCAGGAAATGTTGCTGTGCATACCGGTAAGAACTGTATTCAATATGCAGCGCATATCAGCGGTAGTCAGTTCTCGGTGCAGTCTAACATGATGCTTACAGATAAAGTGAATAAATCTATGGCCGATGCATTTACAAAAAGCGCAGGCAAACCATTGGCAGAACGTGTTTTGCTTTCACTGGAAGCGGCGCAAAAGGCCGGCGGTGATATCCGCGGAAAACAATCTGCCGCATTGCTGGTAGTGCCGGCGAGATCTGAAGGCAAACCCTGGGATGAGCGCACTGTAGACCTTCGTGTTGACGATGCTGCGCAGCCGCTGCAGGAATTGCGCAGGCTGCTTACCGTGCATACGGCCTATCAGCACATGAATAACGGTGATCTTGCCATTGAGAAGAACGATATGGATATGGCCATGCGTGAATACAGCGCTGCTATGAAGCTGATGCCCGCAAACCTGGAGATGCAGTATTGGACCGCAGTTACCCTCGCCAACAATAAGCAGCTTGAAAAAGCCATCCCCATTTTTAAAAAAGTATTTGCCGGGGATAAGAATTGGAAAGAGCTTACCCGCCGCCTTCCACCCGTAAACCTGCTCACAGTATCTGACGCAGATCTAAAAAAGATATTATCGCTTTGAGTTATGAGTTACGGGTTACGAACGGAACGTATTCTAAGTCAAAAACAATTATTTGAACAGAAAAAGATATGACTTTGAATGGGTTTGGTATTGAACGTCATAAAAGGCATTGCCTCTTACTGTTTCACTTGTATCCGTAATACCATACTCTTCTGAAAGGAAAGAAAATGTGGTTCTTACTGCTTGAACGTACTCGGCTCCTTCAATCATACCTTTTTTAAAAGTCTAATTGCGCCTAACGTTTCAGGTATTGCAAAAGGCACACAGCTTAGTCTGCCGGCAGTTTGGCAATACCCTTTTTGTAAGCATACCCTTCTTCACTCAAAAAATGAAAGAGGTAGTTTTTAATACCACCTCTTTCACAAATTGCAATTCAATACGTTATTTTTTAATAAGCCTGCCAGTTAACCGTATTCCGTTTCTGTCTTCCATTACTACATTGTAAACATCATTAGAGCGTAAAGGAGAAACATCTAAACGAATACCCGATTTAGGTACTATTAGTTTACGTTGTATAACCAATGTTCCCATTCTATCGTACACTGAAATTGTTTTAGGCGTATTATAGTCAAAGGTTTTGCTTACAGCTTTGCTATCTGTTTCAATCACCATTATGTTAGCAATGTTATTTACCGGGTTAGGTGATATGGAAAGTTTATATTTTTCTGTTGGTTGTATGCCTCTGTATTGTGGCGGGTAACCATAAACACCAATGAAATGATACGGTATGGTATGAGTGCCACAATCATCAGTATAAGTAAAGTTGTAGTAAGAGTCCACGCCGCTTAATACTGAAAAATCAAAGCCTAAATAACCGGTATATGCGCCGCCCCAGCTTGCCCTGTCTCCACTTACATATTCCCAATACGATGTACCGGGATAGGCATTGGTACCCTCGACCCACATTTCATAAGCAGAAGTTCCATACATATAAAGATTGTTATCCCCTTCTTGCAGATTAGCTCCATAAACAGTATTACCCCAGCCATAGTATCCAGAAATCGAACCTGACCATCCGGCAGATGGAACGTAAAACTGTGTACTGGTAGTTAAGGGGACACAGTTCCCTATTACAGTTGCCGTTAAAGTATAATAAGTGTTTGGGGTGGCGCTTGAAGCATCAACATCAACGTCATTTCCATTAGGAGTAAGTATAACTGAACCGTCATTGGGTTGAATTGCCCAATTAATAGTTCCACCAACTGGCAGCGCCTGACCAAGTTGAAAAGAATTCAAAACGTTCGTACAAACGGTCTGGGAGCCGGTAATTGTATACGACTGGACTGGTGAAGGCGTGCCAAGTATTGTGTACTGAAAAACAACATTGTTAGCCGCTCTCGGATAAAAGCCAAGATACTGTCCATTGACCGACCATACCTCATAAATCCAGGTCCGTAAAGTAGCAGCAGTATTAGTAAGAGATCCGGGTACTACTTCACAAATTCCTTCACCAAAATTGCGGCCGTTTTCTTCCCTAAAGCCAGTTGTTCCAATACCTCTGCCCCAAACACCAATAATGTTACACATTACCGGAAAAGTTACATTTCTACGTACTTCACTTCTGCGAACGATGTATGCGGCATCGGGTAAGCCAGGCACACCTAAAAATACTCTTGTCATATTGCCAGTTGTATTTGTGATTGTACCTCCGGTAAGATTTAAATGCTGTACAGTATTGGGTGCCTGTAAAAACTGTAAAGCCCTTTGCGCGTTAATACGACCAGTTCCAGATGCATTATCTAATCCCGGCACGTCTATATCATCTGCCGACAAACGGATGATTTGCTCAATATCATCATTAAACAAGTTGACATTAAACCCTTTTAATAATGATGCAAGTCCGGCAACATGAGGAGTAGCCATAGAAGTGCCAGGTAAATCAATATAACCGTTGTTAAAGTTAGTTGACAAAATATTTACACCCGGTGCTCCAACATCAATATGCTGCCCCTCTGCAGAAAAATTAGCAATGTTGTCAAACATATCCGTGGCGCCAACTGCAATAATACCTGAATTGTATCCCGCCGGAAAAGCTGCTACACCGGCATATCTGCCACCACTCGCAACCTGGTGGTTTCCCATTGCTACACACGAAACCCTGTTGTTACGATACGCCTGTGCAAAAGCGCTGCGAACAGTAATTGAGTAACGACCCGGGATACCGATGCCAAATTCATCGAATCCCTGAATCAACCCCCAGCTGTTATTTAGTGTCCATACATTAACATTAAAATTTACTGCATCAATAATGCTCTGTGTAATGTCAGGATCGCCATTACCATCAAATATGTTTCGGGGGTGTATTCTTGCTTCCCAGTCAACACCAGCAACCCCATTATTATTATTGTTGTTGGTAATTGCCGCAGCGATACCAGCCACATGTGAGCCATGGCTAAATTGCCGTCCAAGTCCGTCAACTCCGATCTGAAAATTATTATCCCCACCGAATATTTTGGCAGCCAAATCATTGTGGTTTACATCAACTCCATTATCGATTATTGCTATGATGGCATTTGGATTACCAGTAAAAATATCCCACGCGGGGTCTGCATGAATATCCGCGCCTGGAATAATTGTATTTCGCATTCCCCACTGCTGGCCAAACCGCCCATCAGCCGGTATAAGATTGTTTGAAACATTGCCGTTCGTTTCAGCGTACAGAACTTCCGCCATGCCATTCAAGGCAGTAATAAAGCTGCCTTTGGTGGCAGGGTTCGTTATGGTAATTGTAAACACTTTTGCTCTGTTCATTTGCCTTGAAGATTCGCCTGCCTCTACATTTATAGTATCGGATTCAGCGAATGCAGGAAAAGATGGAACAACGTTAGAGGTCGGAATATTATAGTTCGCCAACACATTGAGAATATTGTTAGAAGTTACATTAGCTGTGGTGTTGGAAGGGGCCACTCGTTGAGCACCTGTTTTGAAATAAACTATAACCTGATTATTCGGATTTGTTTGAGTGTAAGCAGTTAAGGTATAAGCTGTCATGAGTAAGACAGCCGTGATTAATTTTTTCATATTTTTGGTTTATAAAAGATTTCCCTGAAAAATTTGGGTGGGTTTCTGTTGTCATTTTTTTCATTCAATGGAAAATGTAATCCAATTACTACCTGGTGGACTATGGTCTCTTAGCAGTTGATGGTGTTGAATTTTCATATCCGTTTCAGTTATTGCAGCAATGCAGCTAAATTAACTTTATTTACCTCTTCTAAAGTCTTCCCCTGTAAATACAAATGACAGTCTAACCTGTCTTTTGAGACTAATATTCTAAGTTGATCAGGCAAACCCGTAACTCATAACCCATAATAACCCTATATAAACTCCAAACCCGAAACCCTTCCGTATTTTTGCCCTTTATATGGAAAACACGAGGGATCAATATGAAGTGGTAGTAGGCCTGGAAGTGCATGCACAATTGCTTACAGATAGCAAGCTTTTTTGCGGGGACAGTGCGGCGTATGGCGGCGAGCCCAATACGCATATCAGCCCGGTGACCCTGGGTTACCCGGGCAGCCTGCCGGTGCTCAATAAAAAAGCAGTGGAATATGCCATTCGCATGGGTCTGGCCTGCAATTGCGAGATTACCCAAATCAATTATTTCGCCCGTAAAAATTACTTCTACCCCGACCTGCCAAAAGGCTACCAGGTCACCCAGCATACTACACCTATCTGCGGCGAAGGGCATGTCGCCATTGAAGCCGGAGGCATTCAGAAAAATATCCGGCTTAACCGCATCCATCTCGAAGAAGATGCAGGAAAAAGCCTGCACGATGTTGATGAAAACGCTACCTGTGTTGATTATAACCGCGCAGGCGTTCCGCTTATCGAGATCGTGAGCGAGCCGGATATCAGCAGCGGAGAGGAAGCTTATGCTTATCTCACCTTGTTGAGAAGACTGCTTCGCTATCTTGAAATATGCGATGGCAATATGGAGGAAGGCAGTATGCGGTGCGATGCGAATATTTCGGTAAGAAAAAGGGGAGAGACCAGGCTCGGAACAAAAGTGGAAGTAAAGAACCTTAATTCCATCCGTAATGTAAAACGGGCTATCGAACACGAAGCAGAGCGAATGATATCGATGCTGCAAAACGGAGAAACGATCATACAGCAGACACGCAGCTTCGATGCCAACAACGGAACTACTTTTGCATTGAGAACAAAAGAGGAGGCTAACGATTATCGTTATTTTCCCGATCCTGATATTCCACCGTTTGTTGTGAATGAAACCTGGGTACGGCAGGTGCGCGAAAGTCTTCCTGCCCTTCCTGAAGAAAGGATCGAAAAATACATCAGCGAATTTGGCTTATCTATGTACGATGCAAAACAGCTGACAGATGAAAAAGAAATCGCTGATTACTTTGAACAGGTAATTAAGTATACCGGTAATCATAAGGCAGCTGCTAACTGGCTGCTGGGCCCTGTAAGATCTTATCTTAACGAAAACAATCTTTCCGGCAATGGTCTCCAATTAAAACCACAAAGCCTGGCTGCACTGATTGCATTGGCAGATGAAGGAAAGATCAGCTTTTCGCTGGCTGCTTCCAGGGTACTGCCCGTTTTATTTGAACATCCTGAAAAAGAACCTCTGCAGGTTGTAAAGGAATTGAACCTGTTGCAAACTTCTGATACCGATGCAGTAATGGCCTGGGTAGATGCAGTTCTGCAGCAGATGCCCGATAAAGTTTCGGAATACCGCAAGGGAAAAAAAGGGTTAATGGGATTATTTGTGGGCGAAGTAAAAAAGATCTCCAAGGGACAAGCCGACCTGAAGCTGGTAAACGATATGCTGAATGAAAAACTGAATAAATGAACCATCCCAATTTCAATACTATGATCAGACAATGCTGTGTAGTGCTTTGGCTTGTGCTTACACTATCCGCCTGTAAAAATGAAGACACCACACGATTTCGTATAACCGTTACCTATTCCAATGCTTCAACGCCTGCTATGGTAGGGCAATCGCAGCCCGGCGCCATGCCGGTAAGCAGGGTGAATAAGGTACATTTATATGAAGTACCGTTTGGCAATAACAATCCTGTTACGCTTGATTCTGCAGAATTGAAAGAAAACCAGGGAAAATTTGTTTTGGAAGGCAATGGCACTCAGCAGGGTTTGTATGAATTAGAATTTGATAACGGCCATGTTGTATTGCTTACCAACGATGCTAACGATATTAAGATAGATATTGACTTTGCTAAAAAAGATAATTACTATTCAGTGAGCGGTTCGGAAGCCACTGCACAAATGAAAGATTTTGCGCTGAAATATACAGACCTGAGCATGAAAGTGAACCATGCATTTACCGAAATGGATAGTCTTAAACAATTCAATGCAAACGACAGCGTGGTGCTGGCCGCCACAGAGATCAAGAACCGGCAGGTGCAGGGTCTCAACAGTTATCTGAAGAAATTCATCGGGGAAACAAAGTATCCAGCTGTTGGTTTATTTGCATTGGGTTGGGCGTCGCGTTCGCTCAGCAAACCTGAATTTGAAGCAAGCCTGCAGGAACTGATACAAAAATTTCCGCAGCACACGCCACTGTCTGAATTAAAAAGAAATTACGATGCACAGCAGGAAGTGGAAAAAAGAAAGCGTGCAGAAAATGCATGGACGGGCAAAACGGCCCCGGAACTGGTGCTTCCTGATGTAAATGGCAAGCCCGTTGCGCTTTCGTCTTTTAAAGGTAAATATGTGCTGGTAGATTTCTGGGCCAGCTGGTGCAGGCCTTGTCGCGATGAAAATCCTGCCATTGTTAAAGCATACAATCGTTTTAAGGATAAAAATTTTGCTATCCTCGGTGTATCACTCGATAGAGAAAAATCCGACTGGCTGAAGGCGATACAGGACGATAAACTCACCTGGACACACGTAAGCGACCTTCAATTCTGGAACAGTAAAGCAGTGGAACTTTACAAATTCAACGGCATTCCATTTAACGTATTGATCGATCCGGATGGTAAAGTAATTGCCGAATCATTGCGCGGCGAACAGCTGGAGAGAAAACTGGAACAACTCTTTCCCTAAAAAAGTTCAAGGTTTGAG
>JBAVMD010000759.1:0-9205 GCA_049689695.1 Chitinophagaceae bacterium
TTCTTCGGCTCGTTCGGTTTCAATTACGATATCTCCGATAATTTTAAAGCGAGCACGCTCATTGGCGTTGTGTTCGATAAAGTGCGCGAGAACTTTTTTGTTCCAAGAAAAGGCATTGCAGATGATACCTTATCAAACGCAGTGGCCGACAGCCGCATGGGCACACAGGTAAAACGCCTGTTCTCCATTTACAACGATACACGCCTGGAGTTTTATAAATCTTATGGCCGTGCACACAATGTTGCAGCGCGGTTAGGCGTGCGTTACCAGAAAAATGAAGCTGAGCAGGATTTTGCCTTAGGATTTAATTCAGCTACAGACGACCTGATAAGCGTGCAAAGCGGAGTAAATGCTTTGCGCCAGGTTGGCGGCGGTATTGGCGACTGGAACTGGATGAATTTTTATTTCAACACAGATTATGGCTTTCGCGATAAATTCTTTTTGAACCTGAATGTGGCGATGGACGGCTCTTCGCGGTTTGGTCCGCAGGCAGAACATGGCATCAAATTTTCCGGCCGCAAATTTCCCATTATGCCTTCTATCGGCGCAGCCTGGCTAATCTCTTCTGAAAACTTCATGGCGAATAGCGCTTTCGATCTTTTAAAATTGAGAGCAACTTATAGCATTACAGGCAATGATGATATTGGTAACTACAACAGCGGTCATACCTACAGGTCGCAAAACCTGTTGGGTGCACAGGGACTTATCCGCAGCGGCATAGCTAACCCGGCCCTGCAATGGGAAACAGTGCGCAAGCTGAACCTTGGTGTTGACCTTTCATTCTGGAATGAACGCATTCACTTTAGCGTAGACGCTTATCGCAACAGAACAGATAACATGCTTGTTTACCAGCCACTGACTCCTATCAGCGGTTATGAGTACACGCTTACCAACAGCGGGGAAATGCAGAATACCGGTATCGAAGCCAGCCTGAATGTGCGCGTGGTAAACAGCCAGAATTTTAAATGGGATGTGGGTATCAACGCAGCTACCAACAAAAACAAGGTCCTTGCGGTACCCGGTGACAGGATATTTACAAATTATGCAGGAGCTACTATAATAACAGAAGTTGGAAGTGCTGCAACACAATTCTATGGCTATCGCACCAACGGTGTATTTACCACAGATGCTGACGCAGCAGGATTGACGAAAAGAAATACAGATGGTTCTTTCTCTCCTTTCAAAGGAGGCGATGTTCGCTTTGTTGACCAGGATGGAAATAAAATTATCGATGAGGACGACCGCACGGTTATTGGCAACCCCATTCCCGAATTCTTTGGAGGTTTCAGCAACCGCTTTACCTGGAAACGTTTTGAATTGAACGCTTTGTTCACCTTCAGCCAGGGCGGTGATGTATACAACTATTTGCGCAACAGGCTTGAATCTGTAAGTGGAACTGAAAACCAGCTGGTGAGTGTAAACAACAGGTGGCGCGGACCGGGGCAGGTTACAACTACGCCGAAAGCTACCTGGGGCGACCCGATGGGCAACAGCCGCTTCAGCGACCGTTGGATAGAAGACGGTTCTTATTTCAGGCTGCGCAGTGTATCACTGCAATACAGCTTGCCGGTTGCCGGAAAAGGCTTCCTGAAAAGCTTTACAGTTTACGGAACGGGCACGAACATTTTTACACTTACAAAATACAAAGGGTACGATCCTGAATTCAGTGTGACTCCGAGCGTGTTTTCGCAGGGAATAGATACTGGTCTCGATCCTTTATTCCGCAGCGTGATATTGGGTGTGCGTATAGGTTTATAATTAGCATTGAAAAGCCGGTGGTGCCGCAAATGCACTGAAGGCGTGATAAATTTTTAATACTATGAAGTTGTTTATTAAAAAAGCATTACTGGCTGGTTTGATAGTAGCTGGTTTCGCTTCCTGTAAAAAAGTACTGGATGTAAAGCCCGGAACTGAGCTGGCGGCCGACCAGATGTATCGTGATGTGTACGATGCCAATGCCGCAGTAATGGGTATCTACGGAAAGTTCATGGAACTTTCAGACAGGTATATCATACTAAACGAGCTCAGGGCCGACCTGATGGAGTTTACCAATAATGCCGACGAGAACCTGAGGCAGATCAACAATCATACAGTGACTGCCGGGAATCCATACGCGAATCCACGTCCGTTCTATCAGCTCATTGTTAACTGCAATGATGTGCTGAAGAACTTCAGGATCATGAAGGCAACAAACAAATTGTCAGAGGCAGATTACAATCAACGTTATTCAGATATTGGTGCGCTTCGTTCTTTTCTTTACCTGCAGTTAGGCATTCACTATGGCGAAGTGCCTTATGTAACTGAAGCACTGGAAAATCTCAATGATGTATCTGATCCTTCGCGCTTCCCCAAACTGGCATTGCCTGTATTATTGGATAGCCTTGTTAATTTCACCGAGGCATTGCCTTTTAAAGATATTTATCCGCCGAACGTAAGCACCGGGATAAGCACTTCGCTGAATATGACATTGGATGCATACCAGACGTCGAGGTTCTTCGTCAATAAAAAATGTCTTCTGGGTGATCTGAACCTGTGGAAGGGCAATTACAGGAAAGCAGCTACCTATTACCGTGAGGTAATGGACCTGGCCACTACCGGAACGCAAGGTGAAAATTATTATTCACAGTATAAGATGGCGTGGTCAGGAAATGCAAACCTGTATGTTACTTATACCCGTGGAGGAGATGCAAGTTCTTTAACTTATACAGATGGATGGGGATCTATGTTCTCCGCTACTGATGAGCGCTTTAACAGGGAAATGATCTGGGCGCTGCCATACGACAGCAAATTCGGTCCTGAAAATCCCCTGATCAAATTGTTCTCTCCAACCGGCGGACAATATCTTGTAAGACCATCTGCAGAAATTATCAGGTATTGGGATGAGCAGCAGCAACGCCCGGTAACAACAACAGGTGCAGCAGGCATTCCTTACGATGCAAGAAAGCTGCTCAGTACCTCCACCGTTGGCGGTCAGCCCGTGATCACTAAATTCATCTCAAACTATATTAATGTACTCACGGGTTTACCTATAAATATCCTGACCAAAAACGGCAGATGGTTTCTGTACAGGCAGGCGCACATGCACCTGCGTTTTGCAGAAGCTGCTAACCGCGACGGATTTCCCAGGCTTGCTTACGCAATCGTGAATCACAGCATTGGCGAGGCTTATGATAATACCACTATAACAGATAAAACAACTCTTCAGAACACATTCGATCTTCCTGATCCTTATAAATTCGATGCAAGAAATGGCGTCATTCCAAACTTTCGTGGTCCCTGGTACCGCAACATTGGAATAAGAAAAAGGGCCAATCTTGTAAACTTCCCGCTTACTGCAACCAATGCAGCGGACAGCATTTCGCAGATTGAAGTTGGAATTATTCAGGAGCAGGCTTTGGAAACTGCATTTGAAGGCACCCGCTGGGCCGACCTCTTACGCGTTGCCATCAGGAGAAATGATCCAGCTTTCATTGCAGATAAAGTGTACGAGAAACTAAGAAAGAACGGCGCATCTGCCGGCGCAGCAAACCAGGCAAGAGCAAAATTGCTGGCCAGAGATTGGTTTTTGCCATTTAACTGGAATTAAGATTGATGAGCTGATTAGATAATTAGCTGATTAGCTGATGAGGAAACTTGCCTAATCAGCTGATGAGCTAATTCGTTAATCATCCGAATCAGCTAATCAACTAATCAGCTAATCACATCAGGACAGCTCAGGATGCAATTTTAAAAAGAGTGAAATAGCTTAGAAATAGTAATTGCTTCCAATATGAACAAGACTAAAACTACTGTGCTGCGCAGTGCTATACTCGCAGCATTGCTGCTTTCTCTCACGCTAATTTCTTTTGCTCAAGGTGGATTTACAGTAAGCGGTAAGGTTACGGATAACAACGGCCTTGCAGTTGAAGGTGTGACTGTTCAGGAAAAAGGAACAGAAAATGCCGTATTTACAAAGAAGGACGGTTCGTTTTCTATTCGAACGGGTTCAGGCAATGCAACGCTTGTGCTCACCTCGGTAGGTTATGAGCCGCAGGAAATTGCTCTCAACAACAAAACTGCAGTTGACGTGACGATGCGGCCCGTAGCTAATACCATGGGCGAGGTAGTGGTTGTTGGATACGGTACACAAAGGAAGAGCGATGTTACCGGAGCCTTGTCGCGCATAACAGCGGCAACCATCCAGGAAAGGCCGTCAACAAACGTTGCACAGGCGCTCCAGGGAAAGGCTGCGGGATTGAATGTTGCCACTAACATTAAACCCGGTGAAGTGCCCTCTATACGCATTCGCGGTACACGTTCACCAAACACCTCCAATGAACCTTTGTATGTGGTGGATGGAATTCCCATTGTAGCCGCGCTGGGTGTTACGTCGTTCTCAATTAACGACATCAATCCCAATGACATCACCTCTGTTGAAATTCTGAAAGATGCATCTGCAACTGCGATCTATGGTTCCCGTGGTGCAAATGGCGTGATCCTCATCACTACCAAAAAAGGTGTAAAGGGCAGAACATCTGTAAATTTCAGTTCTACAATTTCAATCGACAGGTATAAAGATCTTGCTGATTATTTAAGTGCAGGAGAATACATAGACATCCTCAGAACATCTTTGATAAATGGACGGCGCTATCATACAGGAAATCCTACGGACCTGAATGTTGCTCCAACTTCCTGGTATCCTGATCCGAGACTGGACAGCCTCAACTTCAGCGCATCGGGTGTTACTAACAACTATGCGGACCTGATTGCCGCAGCCATGAAGGGATATGAACGAAATCCTGATGGCTCTGTGAAAATGAGGGCCGCAACTGCTGCCGAACAGGCAATGGGATGGCCGGCAATGGTACCGGTTTATAATTCCGCCAACATACCAAACTTCGACTGGCGTGATGCAGTTTCGCGTACCGGCATTATGCAGAATCACCAGATATCTGTATCATCAGGAACAGAAGCTACCCGCTTATACTTATCGCTTGGTTACAATAAACAATTAGGTGTTCAGACAGACCAGGATTTCCAGCGTTTCAACCTGAACATGAATGGCGACATCACTCCAACAAAATGGTTTGCGATGGGTGTCTCGGTGATTGCATCTCTGTCTGAACAGGATTTTGGAATTAATGCCAACCAGGGCAACACCGGCGCAAAGGATTTGTATGGAAGGGCAACCGGTCAATTTCCATGGGCAAGTCCAACCGATGCTGCGGGGGTGTATGTGCGCAACCCCGGTGGTAACCTTAATCTATGGAACCCGCTGATAGACATCGATCAATCACTCAACAATCGCCGTACTTCAGCCGCCATGGGAAATATATATACCGAAGTGAAATTTACTTCCTGGCTGAAATACCGCATGAACTTCGGCGCGCAGATTCGCAACTTCCGCAACGGAAGCTGGACGGGTCCGAATGTTACAGCGCATCTCACAGCCCGTGCAAATACAGCAGCGTACAGCAGGGAAGAGAATTTTTCATGGGTTGTAGAGAACCTGCTGTATGTTGATAAGCGTATTGGCGATGCGCACTCACTGGGTGTTACATTGCTTCAGTCATCGCAAAAATCGCGCAGGGAAAGCACTACCACCAGTGTAGGCGGCGTAGTGATACCATTGAGCTTATGGTACGACCTTGCATCGAATACACAAGGTAATCCCGGTATTGGTACCGGTTTTACTGAAAACACTTTGAGCTCATTTATGGGCCGCGTGAATTACACATTGTTCAATAAATATTTGCTCACAGCATCCGGCCGCTACGATGGTGCTTCTGTTTTGGCGCCGGGTCATAAATGGGATTTCTTCCCTTCTTTCGCGCTTGCGTGGAAAATGCAGGAAGAACGTTTTATTCAGGGTATTCCCTGGATAACAGAATTGAAACCACGCATTGGCTATGGTGAAACCGGCAACTCATCTGTAGCGCCATACACTACCACCGGTCCATTGAGCCGCAACAATTATGTGTTTGGTTCGCTGCCTGCAGTTGGCTTCCTGCCACAATCAGTTCAAAACCCTGAGTTGGGTTGGGAAAAAACTTCGCAGATCAATGCAGGTATCGATTTCTCTTTGTTCGGCAACCGCATCGGAGGTTCTATTGAATACTATGTGCAGAATACTTCCGATCTGCTGTTCACAAGAGACCTGCCTGCTGTTTCGGGGTATGTTACAAAAGTGATGAACATTGGCAAAACAAGAAACAAAGGGGTGGAGGTCACACTATCAACCGTTAACATCGAGAGAAAGAATTTTAGCTGGAGCACCGATATCAATTTTAGTCGCAACCGCGAAGAGATCGTAGAGTTGATAAATGGAAAGCAGGACATGGTTGCGCAAAGATTTTTTATCGGTCAGCCACTGCAGGTGTTTTATCAATTGCAGAGCGCGGGCATCTGGGGAAACAGCAAAGCAGACCTTGATGAAATGGCAAAATTCAAATCGATCGGCGGACTTGATTTCAGGCCAGGCACAGTAAAAGTAGTTGACCAGAACGGCGATTACAAGATCGGTGCAGAAGATTACATCATTCGCGGTACGCCACGTCCTAAATGGTACGGCGGCATTACCAACACATTTAAATACAAAAGCATTACCCTCAGCTCATTCATTTATGCCCGTATCGGTCAGACATATTTTGGCGGGTACCCTGGTATTTTTGAGAGAAATGAAAAAGACCTATGGTCATGGAACAACCAGAATGGCCGCTTCCCGATGCCGGTGCTTGGCGCTACGGGAATAACCAATATTGCTTCTGCCATGCAATACTATGATGGTTCGTTTGTGGCAGTAAGAAATATATCTCTTTCTTATGATCTGCCTGCAAGGCTCATCAACCGCGCAAAGCTGAAAAACTTCCAGGTGAATGTGCAGGTGCTGAATCCATTTATGTTTGGAGGCGATGTGGTGAAGTTTGGAATTAATCCTGATGACGAAACCAACTGGTCTGCGGAATCACAGGGAGGCAGCTTTAATGCAAGCCCGCTGGGTGGCGTTAACAACAACACCATACTTCCGCAAAGTATCGTGTTTGGAATTCGGCTAGGTTTCTAAAATGCTCATTTCAAAAAAAAAATCATGAAAAAATATTTTGCGATACTGTTCATACTCTTTGCCGGCTCCATCAGCTCGTGCAAAAAGTTTTTAAACGAAAAACAGGTGTCGAACCTTACGCAGGATTATTACAAAACAGAAGAGGGCCTGAATTCACTTATCAACGGGCTTTATGTATATTCCAGGGTGAAGCACGAGTGGGACGTGAACGGGGCAAGATTAACACAGGCGGAGACAGACGCTTACATGACATCGGATAACACTTATGCAACGATGTCGGCTACCCGCTATGGATCTAACATCAGCACCATAGCTGCAAGCAATGTGTTCAACTACATAGGTTCGCCTAACTCTACCTCCGCGCCCATGGGTGCATACCCGCACATCAATAATTGCAACATCGCATTAGACCTGATAGATAACCTGAAGCCCGGAAAATTCGGGACAGATGAAACGTATCGCAAGCAACGCAGATCGGAAATACTGTTTCTGCGTTCATGGGCTTACTATCTCATCTCAAATCAATTGGGTGATGTGCCGCTGCTGTTAACGGCCAAGACGGAAGACGACGGCAAATACAATTATCCAAAAACAAAATTGGAAGATATCTACAAACAAATCATCAGCGATACCCGCTTTGCATTCGAAAACCTTCCTCCAACAACAGCAGACCGCGGCCGGGCAACAAAGCTTGCTGCGGGACACCTGCTTGCAAAACTTTACCTCGCCAGGGCACAGGCTTCCGGTTTTCAAAGCAGCAGTGAACCGCATTTAAAAATGCTTTATAAAGGAAACGTGATCACAGATCTTGATTCTGTTATTTTCATCACTACAGATGTGATCAATGCAAATGGCGGTCCCGGCGGCCTTGCCACGGACTACTGGACATTGTTTGATCCCAAGGTGTCTGAAACAAGTCCGCATAAAGAAGTATTGTGGGCATCGCAATTTGATATCAGCATTTCATTGAATGGAAGGTTCGGCGGCAACCGTTCGTGCAACTATCATACAGGCAATTATACAGATGCTACCGGTGTGGCGCGTTCCATGGCTTATGGGCGTCCGTTCGGAACATTCAAGCCGACTGATTTTGGGTATGATGCATTCACTGATAAGGTGAATGATTCCCGTTATTACAAAACTTTCCAGTACGAGTACATCGCTAACGCAACGGGTTCGTTTACCTGGAGTGCGGCCGCCGCTACGTGGTGGAATGCTAACAAACCAGCAGGCGAACCAACGGTAATCGCAGGCCAGCCGCGTGCATTGCCCGGCAAACGTGCGCTTACTTACCTGGAAAATCAACAGAACGAGCCGCTTGATTCTACCCGCGTAATGAGCCAGCCTTACCAGTTCATTGTTCGTTGGGTACGCTCAGAAGTAACAGGCCGTTTATACTACCGTCTTAATTACAATCAAACCAATATCGGTTTAAATACAGGCAATCCCGCACCTTACCTTTCTATAAAAAAATACATCGATCCCCTGCGCGGTGGAAGCCCTGACGAAAGCAATTTCAACAGCGAGAACGGAACCCGTGATGCGATACTGATGCGACAGGGTGAGACCTACCTGCTACGTGCAGAAGCGTATGGCCGTAAAGGCCAGTATGGATTGGCGGTGGCAGACATCAATGTACTTCGTCAGCGGGCCGCTTATAAGGGTGGGGAATTCAGGCCGAATGTGCTGGTTGAATGGGAGCCAAAAGCCGGCGCTTTGACATCTGCTGAAAGAACGGCTCCATATCCTGCAGTGAACTCTTATTCAAAGATCACGGTTACAGAAAATCATTTTACACCCGGAGCTCCTGAGGCATTGGGAGAGGGTTATATTCCTACCGCTACTTCAAAAGCTGATATGTTCATCCAATTTATTTACAACGAAAGAACAAGAGAGTTGCTGGGTGAAGGCATGTTGTGGGAAGACCAGCACAATGCGGGCATCCTGTACGAACGTACCATCTACCTTAACCAGATGGCATCGCCTCTGCAGGGTCGCTGGCCGGTAGCTTTCAACACTGCAAGCGGCAATGGGCAAAACGGAAATGGAAAAGGCCTGATGCGGAAAGAATTTACCTTCCGTCCATGGCCGAATGCATACCTGGTGCTCTTAACAGATGCAGACGGAAAGCCATTGGATGCAGCGGCACAGGCAGGTTATCAG
>JBAVMD010000760.1:0-2960 GCA_049689695.1 Chitinophagaceae bacterium
GTATACTACACGGGCTATCAAAGGTTCCATGGAACCATCCGGCTTTTTAAGCCTGTCCTGGATCTTAAGAATGGGGTAATTAGCGGGATAGTAGCTTACATCCATCGGAGATTTATCCATCACAGGAAAGCGTTGCTGCTGCGCAAAACCTGTTGCAACTAAAAACAAACAAAATAAAACCAGGGCGATACGTGTGCCTACTACTTTTAACATGCGTTCAATTTTTATTCGTAGATCAAATTCGTCTGAAGCCGCAAAAATATTGAATCCGGCAGGCAGGAAAGCCACCGTTCCCATAAATTCGCACTTTTTAGACGGTATTGAACCCGAAAAAATTGCTTGCTCCCTGAAAATTTTAATGATTTATTAATCCAGCTTCAGCTGTACACCCAACCTGAACTCCAGCAATTGAGCAGGTGTTTTGTAGATCTTGCCTATAGCGTGTTCATGCACGGTGCCTGACGGGATGTGCTGAAATTTCACGTAATAGTTTTCCTGTTTGGGATCGCCGGACGAGTGATCGTGATCATTGCTCATCTTCAGGTATTGGGCTTCGCCGCCACGGGTGTAAAAAGCCCCGAAATCGAGCGCTACCCTGCTTTCCCTGCCTGAAAAAGCCTTTCCATCCAGCCTGAAACCAACACCGCCCGATGCCATCCAGGTAAAATCTTTCACCAGCACTTTTTTCTCAAGCGCCTTACAACCCATGGGATCTTCAGGATCTTCGATGGTCATACTGCTGTAGTAATGCAAAGCTCCTGTGCGCAATGCGATGAACGGCTGGAAATTTTTTCCGGTAGGCGGCTGAAAGCGCAAAGCCACCGCATAGCTGTTCATGGAAGTAGTATAATTTACATTGGTGCGGGTAACATAGCCATTATCAAAAGGAAGGTCCTGCTCCAGTGTTTTTAATCCATAAATATTCAATGCCACTTCAGGCGCAATGTAAAAGGGTGAGTTCTTCAGTTTAAAATCGTACGACAATACAACACCGTGCATCTGGTTCACACGCTTACCCTGCTCACCCAACGGCCGGGTAAAATTATATTGCATGTTGAGTTGGGAGAAAGCACCGGCGCTGCAGATGAACGCCACCATTAGTAGGGGTAAACTTTTTCTCATAAACTTAGCTTTGAAGTAAGTTACTAAAAAACAGGTTTCGATAAAAGCGATTTTTAGTGGCAGGATTGTTAAAAGAAGCAAATGGGAAAAATGAGCTGATTGGTTGATTAGCTGATCAGCTGATTTGAGAGTCGAACTTACTTTTGGACTCACTTGAGCCGCCGAAGATCAGCTAATATCCTTCTTAACTGCTTCCACCGTCTTCTTATCATTCCCCACAAATATTTTTTCGTCATTAATTACCACTGGTCTTTTAAGGAAAGTATATTCTTCGAGGATCAGTTTGCGGATATCTTTCTCTGAAAGTTTTTTATCCTTCAAACCCATTTCCCTGTATTTGATAGCCCTCCGGCTGAAAAGGGCATCGTAACTGCCGGCCATTTTCTTCATTTCATCCAGTTGGGCGGGACTTATCTGCTCGGTCTTGATGTCCTGCATTTCGAATCCCTTGCGGTCGATCTTTGTGTCTTTTATAATGGCCTGGCAGGTAGTACAATTGGCCAGGTGATAAATCTTCTTCATACGATGTAACTTTTGTGCTGATTTGCCGACTGATGTAAAGCCGGAAGTTTTGCAAAATACTATACAACAACCAGAGTTCGTTCAGCTGATCAATGATCACCAGGCGTTGATACACAAGGTCTGCAACCTGTATGGCCATAGCCTGCCAGACCGGGAAGACCTGTTCCAGGAGATCGTGATCCAGCTGTGGAAAGCATATCCAAAGTTCCGGGGTGAATCAAAGTTCAGCACCTGGATGTATCGGATTGCGCTGAACACCGCTATTTCAGGCCTTCGCCGGCAAAAGAACCATATTACTTCTTATGAGCCTGAACGTCTTCCTACCGAAATACAGGAAGAGACCTACGACCGCCAGCGCGAAGACCAGCTACAGCAAATGTATTCCGCCATCCGCCAGTTGTCTGAAGTAGAAAGGGCTTTGGTGATGCTGTACCTGGAAGATAAGTCGTACGATGAAATGGAAGACATTTTAGGTATCAATCAAAATAATCTGCGTGTGAAGATGAACCGCGTGAAAGAAAAATTACGTAAACTAACAAACCAGTGACATGGAATTAGAGCAGCTAAAAAATATCTGGGCAAAGGATTCAGGCCCACAACAAAAGCAGGACGAATACCTGCTTTCCCTGCTGGGCAAGCGCTCCAATGGTCCTATTGCAAAAATGAAGCGCAACCTGCGGTTAGAGCTAATCGGGGTAATTGTACTCTACGGCCTGTGCATTGTTTATTATTTCTTTGCCTTCGAAGGAAGAATGGTGGAGATCTCCTGGTTTATGCTGGGCATAGGATTGCTATTCATGGTGTATTACTACCGGAAAAATAAGTTACTCAACAATATGCAGTGCGTGGCCTGCCAGGTAAAAAGCAATCTTGAGCTGCAGTTAGGCACGCTGGAAAAATATGTTCGTTTTTACCTGATCTCCGGAAACATACTCATTCCTGTAACCATGCTGATGGTGGGTTATGTTGTAATTGTGCTGTACCCTGAACGTATACATTCCAGCAGAAACTTTAATAGCCCGGAAATGCAGTCGCTGATCATTAAATTTCTCATCATGACGGTTGCTGTTACCATAGCGATGTTCTTTCTGAACAGGTGGTATGTGAACAGGCTGTATGGAAGGCATGTTAAGAAGTTGAGAGAGACGTTGAAGGAAATGAAAGAGTGAGCTTAAGGTACAAGGCACAAGAAACAAGGCACAAGGGGTTCAAACTTGTGCCTTGTTTCTTGTAACTTGTGCCTTAGATAATTTATTTTTCAGTAAAGATTAGCTTATGCCATTTACGTCAAGAAGAAACTTCATTAAGCATTCGGC
>JBAVMD010000761.1:0-2683 GCA_049689695.1 Chitinophagaceae bacterium
GTGTTGCGGTTCGCTTTGCTCTTTTTTTCCGGAATGAAACCAATAAGATACGTCGGCAGAATACGATTCAAAAGACGGCGTTAGATCCTAAGCACTGATCCGTTTAAATAATAGGTTAAAATTTATTTTTGCACCAGTATGTACTGGTGCTTTTTTTATGCTGTAATTTTGTGTGATCTCCAAAGCTGAAGTGTAAAAGTATTTTGATAAGAAGAAAGCTTATGAGATTATTTGAAAGTTTTTTGAATGTGCCGGATCATAAATGGGCGTGGTTTGTGAGTACGTTGATAGGGTGTATGATCCCTGTTTTACTGCGGTTGTTCATTAGCATGGATTGTGAGATCAGCGCTTTTGATACGAAAGATTTGTTGTTTGCCGGGCTGGCCATGAATTTATCTTGTCTTACTCTAAGTGCAGGCAATATGCATGATCAACAAAGAAATCGGCTCATAATAGTAGCGGTTTTGTTTATACTTTTTATTTCAGCTTTTCTCGGCGTATTGTTTTATGAAGAATCGTTCCCGACTAAAAGGCCGTTTTATGGCTTAAAAATATTATCAGTGTTTCTGGTGAGCATATCAACCTGGATAAGTTATGAAACCAACAACCACATATTCAATCAACCTCAAAAAACATAATATATGACCATAGAAACTATAGAAATAGTTTTATGTACTGCTGCATCAATTTTTATTGTGTATGCAGTCAGGGAGCTTATTGATATGCGTAAAGAGAATAACAGATTGTTGAAGGAAAAGAAAAATTAGTCGATCAAGAGCGAGTTCAAATCGACACGAAAGTAATTGCTATGTCGAATGAACTACAAGTTTCAGAAGTCAAGCGGATTGCGCAACATACATTTCAATATGATGCTCCCACAATAGGATTTCCTTGCATGCCGGATAGAACCTTAATTTCGATCAAAGCGTTTAATGGAAAGAATCATTACGAGTAGTCTGGATATTGACGGCTTCCCTTTCATTACAGTTGGTTGCGGGAGGCCGAATTCTGAAATATATCAATTTACCGTTAAGGCCATTATTGATACGGGAGCGGCATATTGCTTAATGCAGCCGCCATTGATTGAAAAGCTCGGCCTTACGGCATTCAAGCACTCAAAAATAAATCACCCTGTAAAGGGAGAGCTTTTATCCAGCAACTACATGACGAGCCTATATATTGACTTAGAAAATCCCATTGGGTGTGCAAAAGTAGAAGGCTTACGGGTTGGAATATTACACGAATTATCTTATCCCGCCGGAATGATAATTGGGTGCGAATTCCTTCAATATTGCCGATTCAATTACGACGGTCCAAACAAGACATTTGAGCTGTGCATGAAATTTTGACTTATGTCTTAAAGCGCAGAAGAGCAAAAATAATTCCTACAAAGCTAAAGGCTGCAGTTATATCTATTTAACATAACATAAATTATAAAACAGAAGTAGGTGCAAACTTAGCTAAGCGGTCACTCTATCTAATTCAATGCTAGTAAGGGTTTCAGGGCAATGATCGGCTTATGTATGGTCCATATGTAGAAATTAGGCCGTCCGAAAAGCCGGTTTATATTCCGTAACTTAAACACAAACTCTGCTTATGCAAGGTGCAAATTTTGGCGTCTTGGAATGGATGATAATTCTGACAGCGGCGATCGGAATTTATGTTATCATCCGTTTGCTCAACCGACGCAAATGATTGCTCACGATATATTAACGCTCACGCCTCTTTTAAGTCATTATATATTCTTTTGAGAGCTTTTTCAAGTTGATGAAATGTAGTATTGATATTTGGTGCATTATATTCTAAACATTCAACTCCCATTAAATCCGATATTTCACGAAAATCAATTGATCTTTCTTTAATAATGATCGCCCGTTCAAACTCTTCTTCATCATCCTCATCATAATAAGAATCATACATTGCCTGAGCGTATCCTAATTCATAAATAACATTCTGACGACTTCTGAAACTTCCATCATTTAGTTTATCGTCTGGAGTCATTATGGCAACAACGCAATCAGCTTGATTCCAAAGCGTATCCCGGAATTTATTAAAAAGAACTTTTCCAGAAAATGATTCTTTTAAAATAACAGCATTGAACTCCAGATCATCCTTGATAAATCTTTCCACGTTACGCCACTCTTCAGAATGGCCATGTATTATAAATACAGTAAATTCAAGTTCTTCATTATTTTCATCCATATATGTGTGAAAGCGGTGTTTTGCCATATAACTGATTTAATTTTCAATATAACAAACAATCACAGGAAATTTAACTTCAACCGGCACCAGCTTTCCATTGCATTTGCCAGGATTCCATTTAGGCATCAGGCCCACGACCCTTAGTATTTCGATTTCTAATGCCGTCTGCGCCCCGGAATGCTTTCTTTCTGTAATAGATTGTGTGATCATTCCATCAACGTAATCTCATCCGGGCTGATGGACCTCCGGGAAATTCAGGCATCTCATCTACCTCTGTAAATACTTTCTTTTTTAATGTAGTGTGATAATAAGATTTACATTCTTTTGTCTGCGCAATTGCGCTTGAACAAAGGAAAATTATAATGGTAGTATTTATCAGTCTTAATAACATCAATAAAACGCTTCTGTGAAATTAAACCAAATGCAGAGAGCGATAAGTGAGTGCAGAATATTTATCGCAGATCAAGGAAGATTTTTGGAT
>JBAVMD010000762.1:0-4155 GCA_049689695.1 Chitinophagaceae bacterium
GTACGGCCAAACCGCACGACAGCCTGCTTAAAGCGGCTTCTCTTGTATTTACGCCGCCATCACACCCGGTTGCATTGAACGGTGTTTCCCAATGGTGGAGCTGGAAAATAGGAGCGAGCTGGAAACATCCGCAGGGACCTTCCAGCAATATTGAAGGGAAAGATAATTATCCTGTAGTACATATTTCCTGGTACGATGCAGTTGCATATTGCAAATGGGCAGGCAAACGGTTGCCTTCTGAAGCTGAATGGGAATATGCTGCAAGGGGAGGACTCAAAGACAAAAAATTTCCCTGGGGCGATGAAGAGCCCGGAGCAGAAAAAGAAAAGGCGAATATCTGGCAGGGAAGTTTTCCATACCAGAACCTGAGTTCAGATGGGTTTTATGCGTCATCTCCTGTACGATCGTTCAAACCAAATGGGTACGGATTGTACGACATGGCTGGCAATGTATGGGAATGGTGCGATAATGGAAATCAACAGCAGAACACTTCCAACGCATCAGCATTCGAAAAACCTGTAAGAGGCGGTTCCTTTCTTTGCAATGTTTCGTACTGCGAGGGGTATCGCGTTGCTTCCGTAATGAAAACATCTGCCGATACCGGCCTCGAACATACAGGGTTCCGGTGCGTGAGATGAATTCTGAACACCGCGCTTCAATATTTTTAGTATCTTATCCGCGCTTTCACGTTGCCTGCCATAGTCAAATCTTATTTCACTTAAAGCTTTTGTATGCATCTCACACCAAGAGAGTCTGAGAAGTTATTATTATTTCTCGCAGGCGAGCTGGCACAGAAAAGAAAAGACCGGGGCCTTAAACTAAATTATCCTGAAGCCATTGCGCTTATCAGCAGTCAATTGCAGGAAGCTGCACGTGATGGCCGCTCTGTAGCGGAATTAATGTCTTACGGCGCTACTATTTTATCAAGGGACGAAGTAATGGAAGGCGTGCCGGAGATGGTACCCGAGATCCAGATAGAAGCAACTTTTCCAGATGGCAGCAAGCTGGTTACGGTGCATAATCCAATTCGCTGATCAAAAAAATTAAAGCATGATACCCGGAGAATATATTCTGGCTGAAGGAAGCATTGAATGCAATGCAGGAAGACCTGTTACAAAAATTGCTGTGGTCAATACCGGCGATAGACCTGTGCAGGTAGGATCGCATTTTCATTTTTTTGAAGTGAATAAGCAGATGGAGTTCGATAGAGAAAAAACGTTTGGACTGAGGTTGAACATTGCTGCAGGCACGGCCGTTCGTTTTGAACCGGGTGAAGAAAAGATAGTGGAGCTTGTTCCATTCGGCGGCAATAAAAAGATCCATGGCTTCAGCAATCTTACCAATGGGTCTGCAGCCGATGCAGCAGTGAAATTGGGAGCATTAAAAAAAATGCAGGAGAATAATTTTAAAAACAACCAGGGATGAGCCTACACATCAGCAGGATAAAATATGCCAACATGTACGGCCCTACTGTTGGCGATAAAATAAGATTAGGCGACACAGAGCTGTTTATCGAAATAGAAAAAGATCTTGCTGTTTATGGAGATGAAGCAAAGTTTGGTGGTGGTAAAACCATCCGCGATGGAATGGCTCAATCTTCAACAGCTTTGCGAAATGATGATGTGCCTGACCTGGTGATCACAAGCGTGATCATTATAGATCATTGGGGCATTATAAAGGCAGACATCGGCATTAAAGATGGAAAGATACACGCCATTGGCAAGGCCGGTAATCCCGATACGATGGAAGGAGTTACTCCCGGATTGACCATCGGCGCATCAACAGAAGTACATGGAGGCGCGGGCCTGATAGCTACTGCGGGCGGCATTGATACGCATATTCATTTCATTTGCCCGCAGTTGATAGATCATGCGCTGTTCAGCGGCATTACCACCATGATGGGCGGAGGCACTGGCCCCGCAGACGGAACGAATGCAACAACGGTTACGCCGGGTGCTTGGAATATTCGCAGAATGCTGGAAGCTGCCGATGAATTTCCGATGAACCTGGGATTTTTTGGCAAAGGAAATTGTGCGACCACAGCTCCGCTTGCGGAACAGGTAGAAGCCGGCGCTGCGGGTTTGAAAATACATGAAGACTGGGGCTCAACACCTGCTGTGATAGATGCTTCGTTAAAAGTTGCCGATGAATACGATGTTCAGATAGCTATTCATACCGATACGCTGAATGAAAGCGGTTTTTTGGAAGATACCATCAACGCCATCAACGGAAGAGTGATACATACTTTTCATACAGAAGGTGCGGGTGGCGGACATGCGCCAGACATTATCAAGGCCGCGATGTACCATAACGTACTGCCTTCTTCCACTAATCCAACGCGGCCATTTACAGTAAATACCATTGATGAACATTTGGATATGCTGATGGTTTGCCATCATCTTGATAAATCCGTTCCCGAAGACGTGGCATTTGCTGATTCGCGCATTCGTCCTGAAACAATTGCAGCAGAAGATATTTTGCACGATATGGGCGTTTTCAGCATGATGAGCTCAGATTCGCAGGCAATGGGAAGAGTTGCGGAAGTGATTACACGCACTTGGCAAACTGCAGACAAGATGAAAAAGCAACGAGGCGCATTACCTGAAGATGTTGCACACAACAACGACAACTTCCGGGTAAAAAGATATGTTGCCAAGTACACGATCAATCCTGCCATTACACATGGCATATCGCATGTTGTAGGCTCACTGGAGCCCGGCAAGCTTGCAGACATAGTGTTATGGAAGCCTGCGCTGTTTGGCGCAAAGCCGGAGATGATCATTAAAGGCGGCATGATCACAGCAAGCAAAATGGGCGACCCCAATGCATCTATTCCCACGCCACAGCCTGTATTGTACAGGCACATGTTTGGCGCGTATGGAAAAGCAGTACAGCAGACCTGTATCACATTTGTTTCGCAGGCTTCTGTAGATAATGGCAGCATTGCGGAGTATGGACTGCAGAAAATGGTGATGCCTGTAAAAAATTGCAGGAATATTTCTAAAAAAGACCTTATTCATAACGATGCCACGCCGCAAATTGATGTGAACCCCGAGAATTATGAAGTGAAGGTGGATGGCGTGCATATTACCTGCGAACCGGTGTCGGTGGTGCCTTTGGCGCAAAGGTATTTTCTGTTTTAATAGTAAAGATTATTGATTACTGATTATTTATTATTCGATGATCGTTAAGGAGAAATTGGGACGTCTGAGTGATTTTGCGGTAAATGGCCGCGAAGTAGATGTGCTTGCCGTTGAGTGGTTCGAAACGGCCAAACGCATCCTGCATAAAAGAACGCAGGCCGGAAGGGAAATTGTGTTGAAGTTTATGAAGGAGAATCCTGATCTGTCGCGGGATGATGTTTTGTTTGAAGATGAACATTGTGTGATCGTAGTAGAAATATTATCGTGCGAGGTGATCGTTGTTCGTGTTGGTTCATTGCATGAAATGGCGAGGCTTTGTTACGAGATCGGCAACAAGCACCTGCCCCTGTTTTATGAAAACGAGGAAATGCTTATCCCTTACGACGAGCCGTTGTTTCGCTGGCTTGTATCATCTGGTTTTCAACCCGTGAAAGAACAGCGAAAACTACTGAACCAACTCAGGACTTCTGTAGCTGCGCATGCGCATGGCGGCAACAGCAGCCTGCTATCGAGAATATTGAATTTAACCGCATCAAATGAGTGACAGCAGCTTGTTGAACTTATTGCAGCTTGCTGATCCGGCTTTGCCGATCGGTGGATTTTCTCATTCTGCAGGACTGGAAACTTATGTACAATATGAAATTGTAAAGGATAAAGAAACAGCAAGGCAGTTCATTACGGCGCAGCTATCACAAAACATTCATTATACTGATGCTGCTTTTGTTTCACTTTCTTATGACGCTGCAGAAAAGAATGACTGGGATATGCTGTTTGAACTGGACAATGAATGTACCGCGGTAAAGTTGCCTGTAGAGATGCGTGAGGCCAGCCAGAAGCTCGGACTTAGATTGCTCAAAATATTTCAGCCGCTTTGCAAGCATCCATTCATCGACCAATATAAAAGCTCGGTTGATGAAGGGGCATCGGTAGCGCATTACGCTATTGTATTTGGTGTTGTTGCCTATGTAATGGGAATTAATAAGGCCGATGCACTGAGAGGCTTCTATTACAA
>JBAVMD010000763.1:0-5510 GCA_049689695.1 Chitinophagaceae bacterium
TTCTTTAGCTGACCAATGTAGGCGACCAGGTCTTTCGACATTTTTTGAACTTCAATTGCTTTGGGATGCCAGAGTTTTATTTTTTCCTGGTATTGCTGCTTCCGCATCTTGTCGTCCAATACATTATAGATCATCCTGTTTTTTTCCCTGATGCTTTCGTTGGAATTATGCAGGCTTTGCAAAATAGCCTTCACCCGCATTTGATTATTATCACTTGCGCATGATAGCAAAAAGAGGCTTGCCGCCAAACCGAACATTACATGGCTTCGCATATAGGGGCAGTTTGCTTAAAGCTAAAAAAATAGTTTGCTGAAAAACAGAGAGCAGCTTTCAATTAACAAAACTTACGCAGCTCAGGCCATTTTTATTCTCACATCGTAAACAAAATCCTGTACTTCTATTATCTTGAACGATTCACTTACGGCATGTAATGGGTTCAACAGGTAATTGAATTCCTTTGGAATTACTGCGGAAGGAAAACGCAGTATGCCGTGGCTCTTTTTCTTCAGCAACCTGCTGCCATACTCTTTGGTTGAACCTGAAGCTGGGGCTTCCTGCCAATCTCCCGGCAGTGAGGCGACCGGGTTGTCCAGGAAACTATCCGGTATTTCAATGGCAACCATACTCAACAACCGGGGAATGTCTTCAACGTTCGTATTCACCGTATATTCCAGCACTGCCAGTGCACGGCTCTCCGAAGTATAAACACAGGGTATGCCTTCATCGTTCCAGCGCCCGCCAAATAAACGGGAGCCTTCTCCATCCAGCGATTTTGACCATTTTGTTTTGCTCAGGCGGTATACGATCATAGCTTATGAATAAACGCCGTAATCAATTCTCCCGATGAGATTTTTAACTTCAGTTCTTCCGAAGGTGGAGTTTAAAATATCAAAGGGGGCCTGCCCGCCCAGGGCGCGGTTAGCACGGAATATCCATTGGTTAAAACGGGCTCTATCTTCAAATACCTCGTAGCCGTAAGAGTAAATATCTGCAAGGCCAAGGATTTTATCGCTTACATCTTTACTGAACTTTTCATTTCCTTTTTTATTGATAAGCGTAGCCCTGGCCACATTTAATACCTGCGCCAGCTGATCATAATCAAGGACGGCCTTATCTTTTAAATTTTGAAGGGCCTTTTTGGAAATACCATCTTGAATAATTTCCATTTTTTCAAAAGATGACATCCGGAATTCCGGAAAGGGACCCTTTATGGTTAGAACAGAAGCCGTAGGCATATCTTCAGTATTTTGAGGAACTACACGCAATTTTGTTGTTTTACCCGCAGCCCCATACCCATACGCAACAGCCGCTTCTTTCAAAACAGTTGGTGAACTAGCCTCCGCATCATTATCTGGTTTGTAAGGGTTGACCTTTTTAGGGGCAACCTTTCCCTTTTTCCCCGGCTTTTGACGAAGCTTTGCCATAAGTATAAATTTACACCAAATTTAGTCTTTTTTTGTACTCCCCTACCACCCTTCCCCAAATTATTTTTTATCCGTTTATTAGTTCATATAGTACAGGATAGTTATTTTACAATATTCCATCAACTTGAAGCTTTAATAACGATTGCTGATTTCAGCCAATTTATCATTAGGCCGGTATGAAAAAATGTGCATCTCTTTTCATTTTATTCTTACTCTTCTTTCTTCCCTCCTTTGCAGACATCACGCTGCCATCTGTTTTTTCAGACAACATGGTCTTGCAACGCAACACAAATGCAGCGATTTGGGGATGGGCAACTCCTTCGAAAACAATAACTGTCACCTCTTCCTGGAATAAAAAAAAGTACACCGTCAGGTCCGATGCGACTGGAAAATGGAAGCTAACCATCCAAACCCCGGATGCAGGTGGCCCTTACCAGTTAATAATCGACGATGGCAAGCCGCTAACGCTTAATAATATCCTCATAGGCGAAGTATGGATATGCTCAGGGCAATCTAATATGGAAATGCCGCTGAAAGGTTTCAGGGGCCAGCCCATCAAAGGCTCTAACGAAGCCATCCTTCATTCAAAAAACAAACAACTCCGGCTGTATACCGTGCCACGCTCGGGGCAATTGCAACCGCAGGAAAACAGCAAGCCCTCTTTGTGGAAAGAAGCTGAACCGGAAGCCGTATCCAATTTCAGTGCAACTGCTTATTACTTCGGAAAACTGCTGAACGAATTGCTGGATGTTCCCATTGGCCTTATCAATGTAAGCTATGGTGGTTCAACCGCCGAAGCCTGGATGGATGAAAATACCCTGAAAGCATTTCCCGAGATCGTACTGCCCGGCAAAACCGACTCTATAAAAATACCTAATCGCACCCCCACTTTACTTTTTAATGGCATGCTGCATCCGGTGATAGGGTATGGAATGAAAGGAGTGATCTGGTACCAGGGTGAATCTAATTATGAAAGGGCAGATCAATACGAATCTCTTTTTCCAGCTCTGATCAGCAACTGGCGCAGTTTATGGCAGAACGGGGAATTTCCTTTTTATTACGCACAGATCGCTCCATATAACTATGCACAGCTTCCACCTTACCGCACCGGGGGAAAATATAACTCTGCATTTATAAGAGATGCGCAAAGAAAATCACTTGATAAGATTTCAAATTCCGGTATGGCAGTGCTGATGGATGCCGGTGAAGAAAACAGCATTCATCCTGCTAATAAAAAAGCAGCTGGTGAACGATTGGCCATGCTGGCCCTGGCAAAGACATACGGACTAAAAGGATTTGGCTTTGAAAGTCCCTTGTTCGATTCACTCTTTGTAACAGGAAACATAGCGGAAGTAAGATTTAGATCTACGCTGAATGGTTTAACAGCTTATGGAAAGGAATTGTCGCTGTTTGAAATAGCAGGCAAAGACAAAATCTTTTATCCCGCTAAGGCAGTCATTTCCAGGAATTCTGTGATGCTCTCCTCACCGCAGGTAAAAGAACCAGTTGCCGTTCGGTATGCATTCAGGGATTTTGTAACCGGCGATCTGTTCAGCACAGAAGGTCTTCCCGTTTCTTCATTCAGAACAGATAATTGGGATCAATGAACCCAACATTAAAACTGTTCATACCAATCACCTGGCTGCTCGCATTGCATGCTTTGGTTATTTATGCACAGGCGCAAACCACACAGCTTGATAAATACAATATTCGTTGGGATACTCAAAGTAAGAATTCGGCAGAATCGATGCCTTGCGGCGGCGGTGATGTTGGGTTGAACGTATGGGTTGAAAACGACGAACTGTTATTCTATATTTCGCGAAGCGGAACGTTTGACGAGAACAATGCATTGCTGAAGCCTGGAAGGGTTCGGGTAAAGATCTCGCCAAACCCTTTCGATGGAAAAATTTTTAAACAGGAATTGGTATTGAAAGATGGAAACATCAGGATCACAGCATCCGGTAAAAACATAGACGCAAATATAAATGTTTGGGTAGATGTGTTCAGGCCTGTGGTGCATATAAACATCAATACCAGTAGGCCAGCCCAGGTAGAAGCGATGTATGAGAACTGGCGTTACCAGGACCGCGCAAGCACCGGCAGGGCCAATAATGCAAATTCATGGAAATGGGCCCCACAGGGCGAAGTAAAAACTCACAAAGACGAAGTTGATTTTTCTAAAGATGGCATTCTCTTTTATCATCGTAACAAACCCAGCCCGAATGTTTTTGACGCCACCGTAAAACAACAGGGTATGGAAGCAGTGCGTGATCAGCTTTTCAACCCGCTCAAAGACCTCACATTCGGTGGAACAATGCAGGGAGATGGCATGATGCCTTCCGGCACCTATACCGGAAAATATCATGATACCGATTTCAAAGGATGGAAGCTCAAAACGCAGCGTTCGGTTCGATCGCATAATATTTCAATATACCTGCACACCGCACAAACAGATCTGCCTGAACAATGGCTCAGTGGTTTGAATAAATTCATTCAGCTTGCGAAGTCCGCAGAAAAAACTGCCTCTGCTGCAACGCGTAACTGGTGGAAGGAATTCTGGGAACGAAGTTTTGTTTACATCGATTCATCAACAGCGAATGAACAAGCCATCGCTTGGCAATCAGGAAGAAATTATCAATTGTTTCGCTACATGCTTGGTTGCAACGCGTATGCAACATATCCAACAAAATTTAACGGCGGGCTTTTTACTTATGATCCTGCATTTACAGACACATCACTCGCATATACTCCTGATTTCCGCAACTGGGGTGGCGGTACGCATACAGCGCAGAACCAGAGACTGGTGTATTTTCCCATGATCAAAAGCGGTGATTTTGATATGATGAAACCGCAGTTTGATTTTTATATGCGCATTCTTAAAACTGCTGAGCTGCGCAGTAAAATATACTGGGACCATGAAGGCGCCTGTTTCACAGAACAAATGGAAAATTTTGGTTTGCCCAATCCTGCAGAATACACCTGGAACCGGCCTGCCACCTTCGATAAAGGCGTTGAATACAATGCCTGGCTGGAATACGAATGGGACACCGTGCTGGAATTTTGTTTGATGATGCTGGAAACACAACGGTATGGAAATAAAGATATCTCCGCTTACATTCCATTCATTGAAAGCTGCCTGAAGTTTTTCGATAAGCATTATCAATACCTCGCAAAACAAAGAGGCCGCCGTGCATTGGATGCAAACGGACATCTTATTCTCTATCCCGGTTCTGCCGCGGAAACTTTCAAGATGGCCTATAATGCAAGTTCTACCATCGCCGCTTTGCGAACAGTTACCACACGCCTGCTCGAATTGCCTGCAAATTATCTAGGAGTGGAAAAACGAAAATCGCTCGATAGCTTTCTCCGGCGTATTCCTCCGCTTCCATTTGCTTCTTTTGACGGACATCAAACCATTGCGCCTGCAAAGGCATGGGAGCGCATCAACAATGTTGAGACACCACAATTGTACCCTGTGTTTCCATGGGGAATATATGGCGTTGGCAAGCCAGACATTGAAATTGCTATCAATACCTGGAAGTACGATACCAACGCAGTGAAATTCAGAAGTTACATAGGCTGGAAGCAAGACAATATTTTCGCTGCGCGATTAGGGCTTGCAGACGATGCAGCACTGCTTACATTTTCAAAACTTAAAAATTCCGGCAGACGATTCCCCGCTTTCTGGGGACCCGGGTTCGACTGGACACCTGATCATAACTGGGGTGGATCGGGCATGATAGGATTGCAGGAAATGTTGCTGCAGGCAGATGGTGAGAAGATCTACTTATTTCCCGCCTGGCATAAAAGCACTGATGTCCATTTTAAATTGCATGCGCCTTATCAAACTACAGTAGAAGCAATCCTTAGAAACGGAAAGCTTGAATTATTGAAAGTAACCCCGGAAACGAGAAGAAAAGACATTATAAACATGTTGGTCAATTAAGAAATTTTGTATGAGAAAGAGAGCAATCGCTATAGGTTTTATTTGCTTTACAATAAACTGTTTGCCGGAGGCAGGCGCTCAACAGAAGGGCCTGGTAAATACTTCCGGCAGCCGGTTCGCTAAGCTGAGCAGCGTAGACA
>JBAVMD010000764.1:0-3778 GCA_049689695.1 Chitinophagaceae bacterium
GCCCTGAGTTGCAATATGACCTTAAGAACCTTGAATTTATTGATGCAGATCGCGGCGGCATCCCTTATATCATGTCACGGTTGCTGTGTGACATCCCCCCCCACCTGGATATTTATAAAGAACCTCCTGTCTATAATGCTACACCTGCAGTAAGAAAAAAGAAGCTTATAGTAATAACTGGCATTTCAGGAGGTATTGCTGCCATGTTCATACTTTTTTTTTATATATCGGAGAAAACAAAAGGGTTATCCAATAACCAGCAAGTTATCGTTCAGGATAGCCTATTTGTCTCAGGGATCATCAGGGCTAAGAATGCGGATACTGGCATTGCCAACGCATGGATCACATCCGATCTGACACCCGGGGATACCCTGCTTACAACAAGCGATGGAACTTTTGAATTTAAGGTAAAAGGCAAACCAGGGCAGAGCATCCGCATTTACACAGGTCATGAAAAATTTAAGACAAGGAATGAATACCATACGCTTCCAAAGGCTATTTCAATTTATCTCGACAAGCGATGAAACATCTTATCTGGCTGGTCATATATTTTTTGCGATTGGCTCTCCCCACGGTTAGTCAAATACACCTCAAAGGGATTGTAACCAATGACGGGTGCAGCACCGGCATCAACCATAAAGATTGTAAGGTTTTTAAGAATGTCAGGGTTACTGTTGGTGCGTTAAATGACATCACTGACCTCAATGGAAGATTCTCAATCAATCTTTCGGAAAAATATATTCCGGGCAGTGAAGTTATCGCCAATGTAAACGTGCCGGGATATGCAATTCAAATGCCGCTATATGGAAAATTCAACCTGCCGGACAAGTTTAGTGATGACGTGTTTGAACAGCAAATCATACTGTTGCCCAAAGGGAGCTTGAAATTTTTAACCAATGCCTCCATCGTCGCTTTGATACAGGATATCTCCCGGAAAGAAAGTGAAAAACCGAAAACCGGCAATGAAAAATCAAAAGTTGATTTTGATACTTACTTCAGGGAGTTTGCCAGCTATTCTGGGCTTACGCCTGCCCGCGTTAAAGAATTGATTGATAATTGGGCAACGGCTGACTCAGTGAAAAATGCTGTTAAAGACCTTATGACTTTAGGTGCACAGAGCTATTACCTGCAACAATTTGACCGATCGTCTATGTATTATGAAAAAGCCGGGGAGTTGGGTGGGCAATCTTTAAAAAAGCAAATCGCAGAAAATGATAGGATAATAAAAGAGACTATTTCTACAATCGATACAAACTATTCTGCATTTTTCCTTGGAGGCAATAGTGCAATGGTCAATTCCGATTTTAAAAGAGCGATAGAACTTTACAATAAAGCCGATAGAATAATAACATTGCCGGATTCCCTGCAAAGGATATATGGCTCATTTAAAACAAGGAAGTGGCAAATAAGAGATCACCTTGCCATGGCGTTGCAACAACAGGGGCGCCAAATAGCCGGACAGGAAGGGAACTCATTATTAGCCCAGGCGGTGGACTTACATTACAATGCCGCTAAAGTTTATATTAGGGAAAATTTATTGTCTGATTTAGCCAGGACTCAGAATAACCTTGGAGTTGCACTTGTAGACCAGGGTATTCGCACAGACGATCTGGCAGGTATTTCACTATTAGTTCAGGGTGTCAAAGCTCACCGCAATGCTCTCAAGGTATATAACAAATTGGCTTTCCCGCTGTTTTGGGCTGCGATCATGAATAATTTGGGAATTGCATTGAGAGAGCAGGGTACCCGGATCAGTGAGCAGGAAGGAACTTCATTGTTGGCTGAGGCTGTGGCCGCCCACCGCAAAGCGCTTGATGTTTTTACAAAGGAAAAATATCCAAAAGATTGGGCAGGTGTACAGAGTAGCTTAGGATTCACGCTTGAAGAATTAGGAACCCGTAAAACCGGGCAGGAAGGAATTGAATTGTTGGTCCAGGCAGTAGCTGCCGGCCAAAATGCCCTTGAAGTTTTTACAAGGAAAGATTTTCCGAAAGCCTGGGCGACGGCACAGAATAACCTTGGAGTTGCGTTTAGAGAACAAGGTGTCCGAACCGGCGGACAGCAGGGAACTTCGTTGTTGTTGGAGGCTGTGGCTGCCCACCGTAATGTTCTTGAAATCTTTACAAGGGAGAATTCTCCAAAAGACTGGGCGGCGGCACAGAATAATCTTGGAAATACGCTTAGCTATCTGGGAATTATCACTAAAGGACAGGAAGGAACCGCATTACTAATTCAGGCTATAACGGCCTATCGTAAAGCGCTTGACGTTTATACTAAAGAATATCTACAATGGCATTGGGCTGGGGTGCAGAAGAATATGGGAAACACATTGAGCAAGCTCGGAGTCCGCACCTACGGACAGGAAGGAGCTGCATTGCTGGCCCAGGCTGTGTCCGCGTATCGCAATGCTCTTGAAATTTATACCAAAAATAAAATTCCGCAGGAATGGGCAGAAGTGCAGAACTCTATGGGGCTTGCCTTTCGGGAATTGGCAATCCGCGCCGGAGGGCAGGAAGGGAAAGCATTATTGATACGGGCTGTGATTGCCTATCGCAATGCACTTGAGGTTTATACTAAAAAAGATTTCTTACTGAACTGGGCCGAGGTATTGAATAATCTGGGAGTTGCTCTTGGCGGCCAGGGTATTAGCACCGATGGGCCAGAAAGCACCATATTATTAGCGGAGGCTGTGACTGCCTGCCGCAATACCCTTGAGGTTTATACTAAAGAGAAATTTCCGGTAGAGTGGGCAGAAGCGAATAACAATCTTGGTGTTTTACTTAAAGAACAAGGAGTTCGCATAGGTGGACATGAAGCAACGGTATTATTACTACAGGCAGTGACCGTTTATAACAACGCACTTGAGATCTATTCTCAAGACAAGTTTCCGAAGGAACGGGCCAAAACTCAGATAAATCTTGGATTAGCATACGAGGGATTAAAACAATGGGATGTTGCAATTAAGTGTCTTGAGAATGGAAGGGAATACTATCCGGATTATGTTGAAATGAAAGTGCGGCAATTAAAAGAGAAAATGAAATGAAACACATTATCTGGCTGAGCTTAATATTATTTAGATTGATTCTCCCTGCAATTAGTCAAATTAACCTTAAGGGAATTGTAACCAATGGCCATGACACAGAATAATCTTGGGAATGCACTTCGTGATCAAGGAATTCGCATTGGTGATCAGGAAGGAGCGACCTTAATAACTCAGGCTGTTGCCGCTTATCGTGCCGCGCTCGAGATTTATACTAAAGAAGATTTACCCCAATACTGGGCTATGGCGCAGCATAACCTTGGATTACTATACAAACAAACTAAACAATGGGAATTGGCCATTCAATACTTTGAAAGTATACGTCGCATGTATCCCGAGTATATTGAGGAGAAAATAAAAGAAATAAGAACTAAGATGAAACAGCCTGCCCCCAACTACCTTAATAAATACAATCCTTGCGTAGTTAGATTTGATGTGCCTTATTGCTTCATAAAGTCTATTATTGCCCGCAAATCCTGTGTGAACAGGTTCGAACTCTGTCCAGTTCATCCCGACTGAAAAATAAAAAGACTTTAAGTTGTTGGACTTGAAGCCTTTTTTAGTTCGAATAAATTCTGCTCTTTTTGGTCAACAAATCTTCAAAGTATTGTGAAGGAGTGTTTTGAGCCAGTTCGAATCCATTACCTAGTTTCATTTCAACCCAATAGGACCTCTTATTTTTATTATATTTGTTTGAAATTGATATTTATATGAATACAGCCAGCATCAGGCAGCAGT